>JAJPJC010000476.1 GCA_021324445.1 Isosphaeraceae bacterium | reverse complement strand
GGCCGTCGGGCGCCTGCGGCAGAAGCCTCATCTGGTCCGTTCCTTCTTTGCACAGGCCGGGTTGAAGCTCAAGGAGACTTAAACCTCTTTGCGCAGCGGTCAGTAGATGTCTGGTTTCCGCAGTCCTGGGCGAGCATCGGGAGAGGCCAAAGGGGACACCCTACCCTGTTCGGCGCTCGGATTGCCGGTCGGGCTACCTCTTTCATGACACCTGGCAGCGGCTGCTGTCAAGAGGCAGTCGAATTTACAGCTTTTGTTCGGAGGAATGGGCACGGCGAATGATCTGAGGTGATCGGTCGCCGACTCTTGAACGAGCGGCGCGGCCAGGTAACTCCGACTGGCAAGCCGGATGTGATTTCTGATTGATTACCTCTATGAACTTGGTGGACCTGGACCGTACTCCGTGATGTGAAGCGCGGGCAGCCCCCGCGGTATTCGGCCGAAGGGTTTTCGCTGGTCGGTCCCCGCGCAGCGCAAGCCCTCCGCGAGGCCTGCAAGAGCAACCCGAAGAAGACCCGTTTGGACGCGATCCGATCGCTGGGCGTCATCGGCAATGCACCGAAGTCCGCCGTCCGCGACCTCGCGAAGCCCGCTACCCCGGTCGCAGGGACGCCTTGCCGGATCAGGATGAAGAAGTCAGGATCTGGGCAGCCGTCGCCCTCCGACCGATCGGCTCCAACGCGGCCAGTCGCGAGGCGATACCAGCCCTTTCGATGGCGGCCGGAGGTCCCCAGCGAGGGGTCGGCCTTGCCGCCAGCCGTGCACTCAGAGCCCGGGCGGGTACGGAGGCGAACTCGGAGCCCGGTGTCCCGACGGATTCTCGAATCCCGTGAAGCCTGATTCATGGTTGGCGCGGGCGGCCGGGCGCGGGACGATGTCGGGACGTGGAACGGGTGATCCAGTATCCACCGTTGCCGCATTCCGCCGGGCGAGGACCCTTGCGATGAAGCTCGATGTGTTCCTCCAGTTCATCGTCCCGTTGACGTTCCTGGGGCTCTGGGCCTGGACCGCCCTGTTGAACCGGGACGGTCAGTCGTCGCCACCGTGGACGACTCGCGGGCCGCGTCGGATTGGTCCTGCCCCGTCGGGCCGATCGCGACCTCGGCGCGTGCCGAGCAATCCTGGTGGCCGCTCGGGATCGGCTCAACCCGGGCAGCGGGACCCGATGTGGGACCGGGACCTCGATGGCTAGCCGCGGATCCAGCCGTAGCGGCACCGGCCAGCCGGTCCGGAGCAACGCGACCCGGTTGGGTAGGAGCCGCGCCGCCTGCGCGGCCCCGGGCCGGTCCGCTACGGACAGCTCCCCAGCGGGACCGACCACGATGGCCAGTCGCACGTCACCGGCTTGCCGGCTTGCCGACCGGTTTCCCCTCGCGATCGAATACGAGGCTCATGCAGGTCAGGCCCGCCTCGGCCTTGTGCAGCTCCGAGACGTCCAGGGCGCCGGCCGGCTGACCCAGGGCGCAGACCAGTTCCGCCGTCCGCGGGCACGCCGCGCTGACGAGCGTCACACCGGGCAAGACAAGGACGTTGGCCCCCCACGGCTCCTCGGTCGGCACGTCCACCAGCCGGAGCCCGGAGAACGCGCCGGCCTCCAGCAGGGCCCGGTTCACCAGCAGCGTCTCATCGTCGAGGGCGCAGCAGGCGCTCTTGAGGTGCAGGCATCCAACCAGGCGAACCGGGATCACCGTATACCCGAGCGGGCGGACGAGGGCATCCAGCGCCGTCAGACCCGCCGTTCCTGTCCGGCCGCCCTGGCCCACGTAGAGAACCCGGCCGACACGGAGGACGTCTCCGCCCTCCAGGGAAGCATCGAGCGGGCACCGAACCAGGCGGCGGAAGGGGCTCAGGGTAGCGGCGATCGCCGGCCACTCCTCGCGGCGCGAGGGCGGCGCGGGCGAGGTGATGACGGCCAGTTCGTCCAGCACCACTGCCGTGTCCTCGACGAAGGCCCCGTCGGGAAGTCCGGGGTCCGAGGCCAGCTCGACCACCTCGATGCCCGCACGGCGCAGGCTGTCCTGGTAGGCCCGATGCTGGACCAGGGCGCGGCCTACGTCGATGGCTTGTCGTTCGAGGTGCGTCAGCTCGCACCGGGCCAGTTCCGGGCCCGGAGACCGGGTGATGGCGACGAGCGACATGTCGTTCCTTTCTCTACCTAAGCCGCTCCCCGGAGCCGCGCAAGTCCGCCGGGTGACGGAGGAGGCGGCTCCGTCCCCCGACCGCCACGGTTCTGGCCCAGCGCCCGGGATCGCCGGCCGGAGCCGGCTCCGACACGAACAGCCTGGAGGAGGGGGGCTCCGTCCCCCGGCCGCCACGGAACAACTTTACGTCTTTCCGCAACGCTCAGTAAGGGGCGGCTCGGACTGGCTCTCTCCATTGCGGTCGGCGCCCCGGTCCCCGCGCCCGGAAACGCCGGGATTCGCCGGGTCTCAAGGGCAACTCTTGACCACAGGCCCAGACTGTCACGAGTTGCGCCCGATCTGGGCAGCGGCGTCAAGCTGCGGATGGCGCGAGGGGCCGGGGATGCCACGGAAAGGGCTCAGATGGCCAGTTGCCTTTGCTTGAGTGTCGTCCGTCCCCGGATGAGCTGGGCGAGAGCGTCGGCCGGCAGGTTGGCCAGCTCCTTCGGCTCCATCTTGTGAAGCCCGCCGCCGTATACCCGCCCTTCCTTGATCAGATGAGCGCCGGCGAGCGACTGGAGGTGAGAGAACACGATCGGGTAGAGGTCGGGCCTGGCGCCCAGGGCGGCTTTGAGCGCGCCCTTGGGAGAGAGCAGCAGGTACACGTTGGCAGCTATCGCCTGTGATTGGTTCCAGAAGAAGCGGAACGGATTGCCGTTGCTCTTCTCCCGGCCCATGTAGGTGCACAGGAAGGGAGCCGGTTCGCGTCTCTCCTGTGCATACCAGGGCGTCCGGCGGCTGGCCAGATAGCCGGCGTGGATGCCCTGGGCCTTGCCCTGCTCCAGGTAGGCCCAGAGCGCGGGGTGCCGCTCCTGAATGACCGGCTCCGGTAGGTCGCAGTCGATGATGACCAGTGGCCGCTCAAGCCGCGGGTAGCCGTCGGGATCGGCCTCGATCACGGCGTTGAGCAGGTGCCTGGAACTGGGCAGGATGGGGCGCAGAAACTCGGTGGGGATGCCCCTGCGGATCGCCTCCTGGCGATCGAGGATGAAAAACGCGTTGGCTCCGGTCGCCAGGCCCCGCTTGATCGAGAAGAAATCGCCCAGCGTCTGCGAGGACTCGGCGTCCGGTGCCGGTCCCCTGGCCAGCCCGGTCCACTTCCTGGCCTGTCGGAGCGCCGCCAGGGCGACCCTCTCCGACGCGGCGGGGCTGGTGATCGGCCCGCCGAAGGACAGGCGGACGTGATGGTGCGGCGGCGGGGCGGCCTTCTCGAAGACGACGATCGCCGAGGTGACCAGGGCGTCGCAGAACTGCACGTCGGATGGACAATATCGATGGATTTGCAGGAGTTTGACGCGCTCGGTCAGGTAAGTCTTCACGGCCGCGCCGTAATTGACGTCCATGAACTCCGAGGGGATCAGCCAGGCGGCGAGGCCGCCGGGCGCCATCCAGGCGTCGCAGAGGAGCAGGAAATGGGCATAAAGCCCGGCCAGGCCGCTGATATCCAGGCGGAAGCGGTCGGCGACCAGCGCCTTCAGCCGCTCCTTGTCCGCCCGGTCCAGGTGGTGGTGCCGGACATAGGGCGGGTTGGTGAGGATCAGGTCATAGGCCCGGTCGGGGACGAGCGTCGTGAAGTCGCCGCGGATGACCCGCAGGCCCGATCCGGCCCAGAGGCGCCCGGCAGCGGCGGCGAAGTCCGGATCGATTTCGACGCCGCAGGCGTCGGCGATCACCTCCAGCGGGAAAACCTGGCGGAGGGCCGAGTAGAATGAGCCGGTGCCGATCGCGGGGTCGAGGAACGCCGCGGCGGCCTGCCTGCCCTGCCACAGCTCCCGTGCGTAGCGGGCGATCTCGAGGGCCAGGGCCGGCGGGGTGGCGAACTGCCCCAGGCGGTTGCGGTCGGCGGCCGTCCGCGACGCGTCGAGCTGGCCTTGAGCGAGCTGCCGTTGGGCCTCGATGTCGAGCACGGTCAGGGCACCTCAGCTCGCGGGCCCCTTTGGAGAGACCGGCGAAGCGGGAACGGCCTCGAAGGCGACGACCTGTAGCAGGTCGACCTGGGTCGCGATGTCGTACCGCGCCGCCTCGGGGTTTTTCGCGATGCCGAGCACCGCGGAGCGGCGCCCCACCATGATCAGGTCAGGGTGGCGAATGTCGTCCGTCGCCCCGGTCGTCAAGATCAGGCGAAACGGCTGGAACGGCTGTCGCCGCGCTCGTTCCTGGAGTTGGTCTCCGGACATCGGGCGATCTCCGCCACGGTTCCTCGGAGACTGGCGAAGGTCACCCATCGAGCCTCGGCAATCGTCCGGTGCTGTCGCCGTGTCGATCGATTGTAACGCCCATGCGGTCGAGCATCGAGAGGTACAGGTTGTTGAGCGGCTGTTGATCGTATTTCAAGTGCCGGCCGGGCTGGATCGTGCCGCCGCCCCTGCCGGCCAGGAGGATGGGCAGGTTGTCGTGGTTGTGGCGGTCGCCGTCGCTGATCCCGCTGCCGTAAACGATCATGACATGGTCCAGCAAGGATCCGCCGGCCTCGCGGGTCGCCGCGAGCTTCCCCAGCAGGTAGGCGAACTGCTCGACGTGGAAACGGTTGATGGCCTTGATCTTCTCGTGCTTGGCCTGGTCGCCGCCGTGGTGCGAGAGGTCGTGATGTCCATCCGGGACGTTGAGGAACGGGTAGCTGCGGTTGCTGGCCTCGTTGGCAAACATGAAGGTCGCGATCCGGGTGAGGTCAGCCTGGAAGGCCAGCGTCAGGAGATCGAGCATCAGCCGGATGTGTTCCCGCAAGTCCTTGGGGATGCCGCTGGGTCGTGCCATCCCGGGGTCGGTCCGGGCTTTCGCGGGGGTTTCCGCCGCGGTGATCCGCAACTCGATCTCCCGGATCGAGCTGAGATACTCATCGATCTTGCGGCGGTCGTTCCGGCCCAGGCGATCGCGGAGCTGCCGGGCGTCCTCCAGGACGAAATCGAGCACGCTCCGCTCGTACCGCTGTTGCTTGAACCGCTCGGCCGGCGAGTCGCCGCGGGATCGAGAACCGAACAGGCGGTCGAAGACCAGCCGGGGGTCGATCTCCTTGGCCATCGGCATGCTGGCCGACTTCCAGGAGATGTTGGACGAGTAGGCGCAGCTATAGCCCGCATCGCAGCTCCCCGACTGGGCGGAGGGATCGATCCCCAGCTCGAGGGAGGGGAGTCGCGTGTGCCGGCCGAGTTCCCGCGCCGCGACCTGGTCGATGGAGGTCCCCGCGCGGAGGTTGGCGCCGTCGGTCTTGAGCGGGTGGACGCCGGTCAGGAAGCAGGCCAGCGAGCGCGCGTGGTCGCCCCCGCCGTCGCCGAAGGGGGCCGCGTTGTGCTGGGCCAGCCCGCTGAGGACCAGCACCTGGTCCCGGAAGGGCTCCAGGGCTTTGAGCGTCGGCGGCATCGCGAAGCGCTCCCCCGCCTCCGCGGGCGTCCAGTCCCGCATGTGGACCCCATTGGGGACGTAGAGGAACGCCATCCGCAAGGGGGCGGGAGCCACTGCGCTGCGGCCGGGACCGGCCGCCTGCGCGGCCCTCGGTGCCATGGCCTCCAGCCAGGGCAAGGCGATCGCGGTACCCAGCCCGCGTAAGACCGTACGCCGTGAAAGCATCCCGGCTCGCGTCATCGTCCGATCAACCTCCGTGATTCCCGCCGCGGTCCACGCGTCGTTTCAGGAACGGGTCGCTGGTGACGATCGCCAGGACCAGGGTCGAGAACCGGTATTGATTGGCTTGGAGCTCCTGGACGATCCGGGCGACGGCGCAGCGGTCGTCGTCTTCCAGGTGGCGGCCCAGCGCGTAGGTCAGCATCTTCTCGGCCAGGCAGCGGGCGAACTCGTGCGTGTGCGCCTTGAGGATCTTCTTGAGCTGCCCGGGGCTCCGGAACGACTCGCCGCCGGGGAGCGTTCCCGAGGCATCAATCGGAGTGCCGCCGTCGGCCTCGCGCCAGGAGCCGATCCCGTCATAGTTCTCCAGGCCGAATCCGAGAGGATCCAGCCGGTTGTGGCAGGCGGCACAACTGGGATTGGCCCGGTGCTGCTCCATCCGCCGGCGCAAGGACGCGGCCGGCTGGCCGGGGTGAGGCTCGCCCAGCTCGGGCGTACCGGGCGGCGGCGGCGGTATCGACGCGCCGAGGAGCTGCTCGAGCACCCACTTGCCACGCTTCACCGGCGAGGTCCGGTTGGGGTTGGAGGTCACCGTGAGAATGCTCGCCTGGGTCACCAGGCCGCCCCGCGCCGGTTCGCTGAGGCGGACCCGGCGGAACTCCGGGCCGAAGGTCCCGGACAACCCGTAATGACGGGCCAACCGCTCATTGACGTAAGTGAAGTCGGCGTCGAGGAAGTCGAGGATACTGCGATCGTCGCGCATCACCTCGGCGAAGAACAGCTCGGACTCGCGGAGCATCGCCGCGCGGAGCGGTTCGTCGAAGCCGGGGAACCGGTCGCGATCCGGGCTGGCCCACTTCAGGTTGCGGATCTGGAGCCATTGGCCGGCAAAGTTCTCCACCAGGGCCCGGGCCTTGGGATCCAGGAGCATGCGCCGCACCTGTCGCGTGAGGGTCTCGCCCGACCGCAGGCGGCCCTCGGCCGCCGCCTGGAACAGCTCCTCGTCGGGCATGCTGCTCCAGAGGAAATAGGACAGCCGGCAGGCCAGCTCGAACTGGCCGATCGGTTCGATCTCGCCGCCCGGCGCGACCGCCGCGCGCGGCCCGGAGTCCAGCTCCACGCGGAAGAGGAAATGCGGTGAGACCAGCACGGCCTGGATGGCCAGTTGAATACCCCGTTCGAAGGAGTCCCCGTTCTGGATGGCCAGGTCGACCAGGTGGGACAGCCGCGCCACCTCGGCGTCGGTGACGGGCCGCCGATAGGCCCGCGTCGCGAAGTGCTCCAGGATGGCGCGGGCGGCCTCCGGGACTTCCCCGGGTGATCGGGGCTCGCGGATCATGATCCGCCGGTAGGATTCGGGCAGGATCTCCCCGGCGCCGGGCGGCCCGGGTCGGGCCAGCGCCTGGGTGCTGATGGTCGCCGCGGCGGCCAGGTATTTCTCCATCAACAGCGGCGGCAGGCTCAGCACCTCGCCGTTATTGTCGAACCCGCCGCCGACCTCGTCGGCCGGGAAGTCGTCGGCCGGGCGGAAATCGACGGCCAGCAGGTCGCGGATGGTGTTGTTGTACTCGGCGCGATTCAACCGCCGGATCGTCACTCGTCCCGGGTTGATCACCCCCCCGCAATCGTCCTGCCGCAACGCCGCCTTGATCCAACCGGTCAGCCGATCGACTTCCTCACGGCTGGGCTGGGGCCGATCCTCCGGGGGCATGAGCCCGGCCTCGACATTCTCACGAATCCGCTCCCAGACCCGGCGGCGCAACCGCGCCGACGCTTCCGCGCGCAAGGCCGAGAGATCCAGGCCCGCCCTGGGGCGGGTCGGTCCATGACACGGCGTGCAGTACTTCGACAGGAAGGGGAGGACCCCGGAACGGAAGGCCTCCGGATCCGCCGCGACCTGCTGGGTTCGACCGTCGGGCGGAAGGAACTCGCCCGCGGGACTCGACTGTGCCTCCGTGCCGTCGTATGTCAGGACACACGCGATCAGGAGGACCCGTGCTGTGCGATGCATCCCTGCCTCGCTTTGGAATTGCGATGGCCCGTCCATCGGAGGTCGCGGATTCTACTGAGAATCCCCGTCGGCATCGACCCCAGATATTGCGGCGGATCCAGAGGGTTCACCTGGTCCCGCGATCGCCCCTAGACGGGCAACTCCCCGCGGGCCAGTTCTTCTTCCCAGGCATCCATCAGCGGCCAGTCGACGGCGCAGGTGCCGAAGTCGGCCAGGTGGGTGTATCCCCTGAGGCGCTCGATGGTTGCGTCGATCAACCGGTTGTCCTTGCGGAAGATCGGGCCGTGGGAGGGGAGGAGGAACTCGACGTCGGAGCGGCCGATGCGCTCCAGGCTGGCGATGAAGTCGAGCAGGTTGGAGCCGTGGTGCGCGTCGATGACGCCGACGCTGCCGTCGCGGAAGATATTATCACCGGAGAAGAGCAAGTTGCCCATGCGGAGGGCCAGTTGACCGGCGGTATGACCGGGCGTGCTCCAGACCTCCAGGGTGCGGTCCCCGATCGCGAGCCGGTCCCCTTCGTCCACGGTCCGATCGACCTTGCACCGCGGCATGGGGATGCGGATGCCCTGGGCCTCGATCCGGGCGTAAGTCATGACTTCATCGCCCTCCTCGATTGCCGGCACGCTCCTGGGATGGGCGGCGATGTCGCATTTCAAGACCTCGCGCGCCCGGCTGAGGCCCTGGATGTGATCGACGTCGGCATGGGTGGCGATGATCAGCTTGCAGGCCGAGAGGCTGAAATCCATCTGCCGGATCAATTCCAGCACGTCCGGCAGCTCGTCCAGGAAGCCGACGTCGATCAGGGCGAACTCGGTCCCGCCGTCGATCAGGTAGATGTTCACCCCCAGGCGGCGCCGCGCCTGGTAGTTCATCTCCAGAACGCCCGGAAACACGTATCGCCGCGGGACCATCGCCAGACGACTCCCTGCTCAGAAGATGTGCCGAGCCATCCCGGCCGCCGGACCGATGCCCATTCTACGCTCCGCGGGAGGGCGGCTCAACGCGATGTCGGGAAAACCGAGCCCGAGGGAACCCGCGCCGCAGTCCGCGCGTCCAAACTGCGGGTGGTCCGAGCGCTTCCGCCGAGTACGGCCAACCCTCCCCGCCGATCGAGCAGGCAGGGTGGGCCGCTCCCGACTTCGAACCAGGTTCCAGGATTCTCGGCCGCGACGGTTGACCTGGCGGCGGCGACTTGACAGGTCCACCAATGCGAGTTAACTTGGATCATTGTGATTTTGATGGAAGTCTAAAGGTTATCGCGGGATGAGTCAACGGTGCCGTTTGGCCCCGCGCCCTGCTCGATCCAGCGGAAGCCGGATACCGCGTGCGAGCATCCGCCGGCGGCGAGCCGCGGGGTCGGGTCCGGAGCCGGTCTCATCTCGGCGACCGATCGCCGGTCCAGGCCTCCAGCCTTTGGGAAGAGGCCCCTGGGAGCGCCCGCTTTCGCCGATCTTTTCCGCATCCAGGCGAGACTCGAACCCGTCATCCCCAGCGTGGCGGAGGCCTCGCCGTTGAGTCCTTTTGCCGTTCCGCGATCTCCGGCAATAATTGCAAGAGGTGGGCTTCGCCGAATCCTCCGGCGGTCCCGCCAACGGATGGCTGCAAGCATCCCTCTGGTGGTGCCCGGCTCGTTGATCGCGCTTTTTACGAGGTTCGCCGACATGCTCCATGTGGTTCTCCCGCGGCGATGGAGATCTTCCCGCGCCTGGCTCGGGATGCTCTGGTGTTTGACGTCCTGGCTCCTGGCCGGGGCACCACCGCCGGTGCAGGCCCAGGACTCATCGAAGCAGACCGGCGTTGCGGGGGCCCGATCGCCCAGTCCGGCGCAGTCGAAAGGCGCGCCTCCAGCGGCCAAGCGTGAGGCCGACACCACCGCGGCCGCTCCCGCCCCGGATACGGCCACTCCCGCCCCTGCCGATCCCAGCCAGACCCAGAGGGTCGCGCCCAATGAGATCTTCAAGGATAAGAATGCCGAACAGGCCCTCGATGTGACTAAGTTCCGCGCGCTCACCGGCCCAGCGATCACGCCCGAGGACATCATGACGGTCAAGGGGATGGCCTCCAACCCCAATGAGATCCCGGACCGGGCGAAGATCGAGCGAGTGGTCCAGAGCTTGGCGGCCGAGTTAACCGACCATCGCAACATCCAGGCCCTGATTGAGCCGTCCCCTGGCAAGCCCAACCCACAGGTGGCACAAGCGATCCAGAATGCCACGACCAACCTTCTGGAGCCGCTTTTCCTGGCCCAGAGCGCCAAGAACCAGGCGTTCCTGACGACGTATCAGCGAACCCTGATCCAGAAGCTCTATCCGCTGTTGAAGAATCATCTGATTCCGCGCGTCCAGGCGATGATCATCCTGGGGGAATGTGGCAGTCCCGAGGCCCTGCCCATCTATGAGAACGAGATCAAGGACGGGAAGCAGACGCTCTGGGTGAAGCTGTGGGCGCTGGAAGGCATCCGGAATATCAAGCAACGGGGGGGGCGGCTGACCGCCGATGCGGAGAGCCGGGCCGCCAAGCTCATCGCCGACTTCCTGGAGGCGGGGGACCTCCCCTGGCCGATCCAGCTCCGCGGCCTGGAAGCCCTGGGCTCCTTGCGCCAGGGCTTCTTGCCCGTGCAGCCTCGGAAGGCCCACATGGCCCACGCCGCGATGCGCTTCCTGGTGGATTCCGAGGCGAAGCCGGAGGTCCGTGCGGAGGCGGCCCGGGCACTGGGCTTGATGCCGATCACCGCGGCCGTGCCCAAGTACAACTTCGCGCTGGTCGCCCACGCGACCGGCCAGCTCGCGGCTGAGCTCGGCGCGGCCATCGCCGCCACCTTCTCCGTCAAGCCCCGCGCCCCGAGCCAAACCAAGACCAGCGACCGCGCACGTGCCGCATCGCGGTCTTCGGAAGAGCTCGTCGGCCGCGCCGAGAACCTGACCAGGGCCAGGTATCTGACCGCCCTTTTGATCGGGCCGGTGTATCAGACCTTCGAGGGCGTGCCGGGCCTGAACGATTCGGGATTGCTCCATGTCTTCGCCAACCCTGCACAGGATTACGTGCAAAAGGTTCTCGACCGGATCAAACCGGTCGCCCAGAGTGCGGTCCATGTGCTCGGCGCACCATCCAAGCAGATCCCGGAGCTGAAGCACAACCTGGACCGGGATGTCGCGGCCCTGCGGGACTTCCTGGCCAAGAATCCCCCGGCCGACCGGCACCTCGTCCCGGGGGAGCGGGAGTTTCCGGAAGCGGCGGCGGGGGCCTGGGCCGTCCCGCCAGCCAACCCCGTGGCAGGTCTTCCCCGTGGACGATAGCCGCGCGCTTGACAGACCGGCTGCGGTCGTGCTCGCGGTGCCCGAGATCCGCGACTACCGCGCGATCAATCAGGAGCTGGTCCGCCACCTTGACCGGGGGTGTCCGTCGATCCGGCTGACGGGCGCGCTCGGGCAGCGCCTGCTGGCCTCGGGACTGCGCGGCCGCTGGAGCGCGATGATCGAGATCGAGGGGGACGCCGGGCCCGAGCTCGCCGCGGGGCTGGATGCGCCGGGCTTGACGGTCGTCTGCCGGGGTTCGGCCGGCGATGGCGCGGCCAGTGGGCTCAAAGCCGGCCGAGTGCTGGTCCTCGGTCGGGTCGGCACCGCCGTCGGCTACGCTCAAGGCGGGGGCCTGATCATGGTGGCGGGAACCGCCGGGGCTCGCGCCGGGCTCGGTCAGCTCGCGGGCGATCTCATCCTGATCGGAGGGGCCGGGCCCTTGGCCGGGGAACGCCAGTCCGGCGGACGACTCATCGCGCAGGCTGACCTGGGTCCGCATGCGGGGCGCGGACGTCGGGGCGGACGCTTCCTCAGGCTCGACCAACGGCGCGAGCCGCTCGCGGAATCCGATCGAGCCGCTCTGGAGTTTGCCTTCACCACCTTCGCTTCCTGGCTGGGCCCGAAGTCCACCTCATGGCCGCCTGGGTGAGGCGAACGGCTCGCCGAAGGGCGATGAGACTCGATCGAGTCCGGGCTTGGTCACGGCAGAGGTGGAACCGACCGTATGAGAGTCTGCTGCGGCAGGGTGGGAAGTCGATGTTGTAGTTGTAGGGTGGGTGCAACCCACCGATCACCAACAGCGCCCAGGCTTTGCGTTGGTGGGTTTCACCCACCCTACAACCGTCAGACACGCCTGCGGGAACCGACTCTGAGTGACCGAGTCGACACTGTCGGACGGCTGCGTCGACTCACCATCGCCAGCCTCAGTCTCTGGCTCACGGGCTGTGCCGAGGAGCTGGGCCCGGTCCCCATGCCAGTGGCGCACGTCCGGGGCGTGGTGCGGGAGGGGAAGCGTCCGGTCTCGGGAGGTTGGATCGAGTTCTTCCCGGTCAGTGGCACCGTCGGCAATCTCCGCTCGGCCCGCCTCCGCGCGGATGGCTCCTTCGAGGCCGATGGCGTCGCCGTCGGCGAGAACCTGATCCGCCTGGTGAATGCCAAAATGGAGTCGCCGCTGGCCTACCGGTTCCGCTCGTTTGCCTCGCCGATCCGGCGCACGATCCCCGAGCACGACACTGCGCCGATCACGGTCGACCTGTTCGAGGAGACGATGCGCGTCCAGCGGGCGCCCACGCGCGCCGCGGGCGGCGATCAACCCGACGCAAAAGAATCCTGATGAACCCACCCCCCGCGCAACCCGTGCCCGCGCCCGTGCCGGAGGCTCCAGCCAGCGAGCTCGGGAATCACTCTGTCATCCATCTCTGGTACCGTGATGGAAGTGGGGCGGTGCGCGAAGACTGGCCGGTCGATCGCCTGGGCGAAGCCCTGGCCGACTCTGGGGGACTCCTCTGGATCGACTTTCAAGCCGCGGAGGAGCCGGCTCTGGCGGAAGTCCAGCACTGGTTTCGCGACCTGTTCCACTTCCATGAGCTGGCGATCGAAGACGCCTTGCAGGAATCCCATTCCCCGAAAGTGGATGACTGGGGCTCGTATCTCTACCTGGTCTACCTCGTCCCGCGGATCGACCCGAAGACCGACGTCCTTCAGTTCGATGAGCTCGACGTGTTCCTCGGGTCGAATTACCTGGTCACGTACCATCTCGCCCCGCTGAGTCTCCTCGATCGGGAGCGCGACAATATCCGGCGCGACCCGCGGCACCATCTCCGTCCCGAGCCCGCTTTCTTGCTGGTCCGCCTCCTGGAGCTGGCCGTCGACCAGTCCCTGGCTGTCATCGAACAATTGGATGAACGTGTGGATGCCTTGCAAGATACAGTCATCGAACACCCGACGGCTCGGGTGATCCGCGCGATTTTCCGGGTCAAGCGCTCGGCCATTCAGCTTCACAAGGCGCTGGGCCCGCAACGCGAGGTCCTGAATCGCCTGGCGCGCGATCCCTATCAACCGGTGCGGGCCGAGCACCGGGTGTACTTCCGTGACCTGTACGATCACCTGGTCCGCATCCACGACATCTCCGAGAGCCTACGCGACCTGATCGCCGGCACGCTGGAGACCTATTTGTCGGTGGTCTCGAACCGGACCAACGACATCATGAAAACCTTGACGATGGTTACGGTCATGTTTTTGCCGATGTCATTCCTGGCCGGGTTCTTTGGCATGAATTTCTTCGGCGAGAGGCTGGCGCTGGAGTGGCCGCTGCCCCGGGGCTTGCTCTTTGCGGGCACGTGCGTGATCATGGCAATATCTCCCTGTTTCATGTGGGTTTACGCGCGGCGGCGGAAGTGGTTCTGACGCGCGGCGATCCGCTCCGGCGCCGGACGGGGATGGAGACGCTGATGAATGCCCGCTGGCGGCTGCGAGCCGACGATCCGGGGCGGATGGTGGCCTTGAGCCGGGCCACGGGGATCGCGCCGCTGGTGGCGCAGTTGTTGATCAATCGGGGGATTGATGAGCCGAGGCGGGCGCTGGCGTTCCTGGAGGCGCGGCTGGGAAGCCTGCACGACCCGGAGCTCTTGCCGGGGGCCGTCGAGGCCGCCGAGCGGATCGACCGTGCGATCCACAGCGGCCGGCAGATCGTGATTTACGGCGATTACGACGTCGACGGCGTCTGTGGCACGAGCATCCTCTGGTCGTGCCTGAGGCTCGCCGGCGGCCGGAACGTCCGTTATTACATTCCCCACCGCATCGAGGAAGGCTATGGGGTCAACGCCGAGGCCCTGCGCCGCCTGGCCGTCGAGAACCCGGCCGCGCTGGTCATCACGGTGGACTGCGGGATCTCGGCGATCCGCGAGGCCGAGCTGGCGCGGGAGCTCGGCCTGGAGCTGATCATCACCGACCACCACACCATCGGCCCGGTGCTGCCGCCGGCCGACGTCGTCGTCCACCCGCGACGGCCAGGCGGGGCTTATCCCTGGGGTGAGCTCTGCGGCGCCGGGGTCGCGTTCAAGCTGGCCTGGCAGGTTTGCAAGGGCTTCGGCGATGGGAAACGCGCCTCGCCGCATCTCCGCGACTACCTGGTCCGGTGCCTGGGCCTGGTGGCCCTGGCGACGGTCGCCGACGTCGTGCCGCTGGCCGACGAGAATCGCATCTTCGTCCGTCACGGCCTGGCCGGCATCGCCGGCGCGCCGACCGTCGGCCTCCGCGCGCTGATGGAGGTCAGCGGCTGCCTGGACAAGCGGCGGCTCACGACCGGGACGATCGGCTTCGTCCTGGGACCGCGGATCAACGCGGCCGGCCGGCTGGAACGGGCCATGAGGGCCGTGGAGATGTTGACCACCGAGGATACCGTCCTGGCCGGGGAGATCGCCTCGGAGCTGGACCGCTGCAACACGCGCCGCCAGGAGATCGAACGGCAGATCTACGAGCAAGCCCGCGCGATGCTCGAGGCCCAGGGCGGGGTGACCGAGCGCCGGGCCATCGTGCTGGCCGCCCAGGACTGGCACCCGGGCGTCATCGGGATCGTCGCCGGCCGCCTGGCGGAGACCTATCATCGGCCGACGATCGTCCTGTCCCTGAAAGAGGCGATGGCCCAGGGCTCGGCCCGCTCCATTCCCGGCTTCGATCTGTACCAGGCGATCCACGACTGCGCCGCGGCGCTGCACACCTTCGGCGGGCACGCCGCCGCCGCCGGTTTGAAGCTCGCCGAGGAAAATGTCTCGGCCTTTGCCCAGTTGTTCGAGGCTCGTTGCCGCAGCGCCCTCACACCCGAGCAGCTCGAAAAAGTTGTAGACATCGACGCCGAAGTCCCTCTCGACGTCCTCAGCCTCAAGGTGGTTGAGGAGATCGACCGGCTGGAGCCCTACGGCGTGGGCAATCCCAAACCCCTGCTCCTGGCCAGCCACGTCCAGGTCGTCGGCCCACCCCGGCTCGTCGGCGAGCACAAGAACCATCTCCAGCTTCGCCTCAAGCAAGGCAATACCGTCCTGAAAGCGATCGGCTGGAACCTCGCCGAGAAAGGGCAGGCCCTCGCCGCCGGGTCGTCTTGCTCGGTCGTCTTCCATCCCTCGATCAACGAGTGGAACCAACGCCGCGAGGTCCAGCTCGAGCTCAAGGACTTCACCGTGGATTCGGCCCTGGGAGTGGTCGATCGCCGCCCCGCGCGGACCGTCGCCGATGGCTGGCGGGCGTAGCCGGCCCTCACCAGCCCGGGGCCACGCCCCGGGGACCAGAGACCCCCCGGCGGAAAAGCCCTGAAAGGGCGGCGCAAGTCAAGGGCACGCCCCGGCTTGTGTCGCCCTTTCAGGGCTCTTCTTGGGGTCGTTGATCCGGTCCCGGGGCGTGGCGCCGGGCTGAGGGGTTGTGCCCCTTCGGGGCCCGATTCGCCGCAACCGCGCCCCCATCGTTCAGGACGAGGCATGGCGGCGCTTCCGCCAGCGGTAGGCCAGACCGATCGGGAGGGCGGCTGTGGCGAGAATGACGAGGGACTCGGGTTCGGGAACACTCGGCAGCGGCTCATCGAAGTGGAGGTTATCGATAAAGAAGTCCCATGTTATACCGGTCGAGGTGCTCTGACCCGTGGTCGCGGCCACCGTGACCATGCTGCCGGTTGCCGGAAAGCCGAAGGTCTCCAGCCCCATCTGGGTGTTCGGCGGGATCGAAAAGGACGCGCTGTGACCCGCATTGTCCGCCAGGGTGTAAGTGACGGGTATCACGTTGCCATTGATAATATCCAGAAAGAAATTCGTGATCGGAGCGGGAAAGGTGATGGTCAGGGGGTTCGTGAAGCCCGACCCCGTCGTCACGCCGATGTTGGCGGCGTTCCCCGCCGTTCCATAGATGGAGGTCTCATCGGCGGGCAGGTTGGTCGCGTTGGTGAGGATCACACCCCCGCTTATGACGACGGTGCCGATCGATGTGCTCACGTCCAGTGTCTGAGCATTCCCCGCAGCCGCGTACGTGCTGGGGCCTGTGTATTGCTCGAAATCAATCACATCCGCGCAGGCCGTACGCGGCATGCTCGTCATCAGCAAGCCAAACCACGCGACGCTCATCCACTTGAGCGCGATAGGTCTCATCGAACGTCCTCCAGGTTGGAGCATCAACCACAAACGTCCAATAACCATCGGAGAAGAAGATAACAGAGCGCGGAGCCCCCTGCAAGGAACCATCCAAACTTAACGGGAGTGATGAAGAAAAAAAACCACATCGCGTCCAGCCGCGGCGCAGCGGCCCCGCCTGTGCCGAAGGGCTCAACCCAAATGACCCGCCCGGCCGGTGGTGCTTTGACCAGGACTAACCCCAGGGGAGGGCACCGGTGTCAGCGCTGCCGTTCCTGGGCCTGGTGTGAGCGATCTGCCTGCGGGCATGCCCCACATCCACAGCGCGTGATCGTTGCTGGGCACGCTCTCGGATTTTCCGTTACCCTCAATCAGGAATACCGTTGGAATCCGCACCCACCGCCCAGGCCAGCGCGAGAGGAATCGCCGGGTGCTGGCATTGCGCGCTGCGGGACGAAATAATGGGACGATCCGCAAACCCTCCGTGCACAACCACCAGATGAGATGCCGTGATGTCGACCAGCGTCGTCGAAAGCGCGATCCCGGTCGAGGAGAGCGAGGCCTATCGGGTCCTGATCGGTCGGACCTTCAAGAAGACGGGGAAGCTCCCTGCCGAGGCGCTGGTCCGCCACGTGCTTGCATGCGTGCCGGCTGAGGAATGGCCGGTGCGCGTCGAGGCGATGGATGCCCTGTTGCGGCGGGTCGAGGCGGTCCACCAGGACAAGCTGCGGATCGAGGCGCGGCCCGCCGACGGCCGGCTGCTGGGCCTGTATGCCACCCGGCGGCCGGGCGCGGGCGCGCGCCCGTATCGCACCCTGGTCCAGGGGGTCGACCCGATCCGAGGGCGGTGCGATTGCCCGGACTACCTGAGGAACTCGCTGGGTCTGTGCAAGCACATCCTCACCGTGCTCGAGCACATCCACGCCCGGCCCCGCGTGCTGCGGCAGGCCATCAAGGAGCAGGAATGGGCCGACGACGCGGTCCAGGATGGCTTGTGGTGGGACCCGATCCGGCCGCTGACCGGGTTCGGCGACTGGCTGGAGCGCGTGGTCTGGCGCGGCGATCCCGACGCCGCCGCGGCGCGGTCGGCCCGCGCCGCCCAGTTGCTGCGGTGGTTCCGACCCGCCCGGAACGGCACGGCGGTCTTGAAGAATTCGTACCGGAACAGTCCTGCGACGCGGCTGGAGCTGGTCGAGGACCTGCTCCAGGCGATCCCCCGCGGCGCGGCGGCCAGTCGCTTCGATCCCGCGCTGCACGGTCTGCTGGATCGCGAGCGGCACCGGCTCAAGCTGATCGTCGAACAGACTCCGGGCCCTGCCGAGATCCGCGCGGGCTTCCGCGGCCTGAAGCGCCCGCTGTATCCCTTTCAGCGCGAGGGGGTCCGCCGCTTCCTGGCGGCGGGCCGCTTGCTCCTGGCCGACGACATGGGATTGGGCAAGACCGCCCAGGCGATCGCCGCCTGCGAGATCCTCTGGCGCAGCGGCAAGGTCCGCCGCGGCCTGGTCATCGCCCCGGCCAGCCTCAAACCCCAGTGGGCCCGCGAATGGGCCGTGTTCTCCCACCTGCCCGTCGAGATCGTCGACGGGTCCCCCGAGATCCGCAAGGCCCTCTACGCCGCACGCCCGGAGGGCTTCTTCATTATTAACTATGAGCAACTGCTCCGCGACCTGGAGCTGGTCCGTTCGTGGGATCCTCACCTGGTCGTGCTCGACGAAGCCCAGCGGATCAAGAACTGGGCGACCAAGACGGCCCTGTCGGTCAAGGGGCTCAAGCCCCCCTATCGCCTGGTCCTGACCGGCACGCCGATGGAGAACCGGATCGACGAGCTGGCCTCGGTCGTCGAGTGGGTCGACGACCTGGCCCTGGAGCCGAAATGGCGCCTGGGCGCCTTTCACGCGATCCGCGTCGATGGCCGCAACGAGCTGGTCGGCGTCCGGAACCTGGGCACGATCCGCGACCGGCTCCGGCACTGCCTGGTGCGCCGGGTGCGCCAGGAGGTGCTCGACCAGCTCCCGCCCCGGACCGACACCCGGGTGCCGGTCGCGATGACCGAGGCGCAGCAGGTCGAGCACGACCAGCTCAATCAGCCCATCCTGGTCCTGATGCAGAAGGCCCAGCTCCGGCCGCTGACCCAGGCCGAGTTCCTGCGGTTGATGAGCCTGCTGACCATCCAGCGGATCATCTGCAACGGCCTGGCGCAGCTCCGGTTCCTGGACGTCTGGCCGACGATCCGCGAGCGGAGGCCCGAGGAGAGCGTGCTCCAGGGTCTGGCCATGCCCAAGCTGATCGAGCTGCGGCAGCTCGTGCGGCAGATCATCCTGGAGCAGGGGCGAAAGGCGGTCATCTTCAGCCAGTGGCGGCGGATGCTCACCCTGGCGCACTGGGCGACCCGCGACCTGCTGGCCGAGGCCGGCCTGCGGGCCGGGTTCTTCACCGGCGCCGAGGGCCGCAGGCGGCGGACCCAGAACATCGTCGAGTTCCACGACCATCCGGATTTCCGCATCCTGTTCTCCACCGATGCCGGCGGGGTCGGCTTGAACCTCCAGCGCGCCGCCAACTGTGTGATCAACCTGGACCTGCCCTGGAATCCGGCCGTGCTGGAACAGCGGATCGGCCGGATCTACCGCCTGGGACAGAAGCAGCCGATCGACGTCTACAACGTGATCAGCGAGCAAGGGATCGAGTCGCGGATTGCCACCCTGGTCGAGTCCAAGCACGCGTTCTTCAAGGGCCTCTTCGACGGCGACACCGACACGATCCAGTTCGGGGAGGCCTCGGGGATGCTGGCCCGGCTCCAGAAGCTGATCGATCCGTCGGCGATCGCCGTCGTGGCCGAGCGGGGCGAGCAGGCGGAGGCGGAGCCCGATCCGGGCGACATCGACCTCGACGATGAGGTGGCCGATCCGCTCGATGAGCTGATCGAGTCGGCCGACGAGGACGTGGAGGCGCCGGCGGCCGCGACGGCAGACGACGGCCGCGCCGCGCCGAGCGCCGCCGCGGCGGCGGCCGCACCCGGCCCGGTGTCGTCGCCGGCAGCCGCGGCGGGACCGAGCGGGTCGGTGCCCCAGGCGGAGTCGGTGGCCAACGGCGCCGCGCCGCCGGCGGCGGGAGGCGACGTCCGCAGCCTCTTCGCGCAGTTACAGGTCCGTCGCGAGCCATCCGGCAAGGTGGTCATCGAGGCACCCGCAGAGGCGGCCGGGGCGCTGAGTGCCCTGTTCGAAGGAATGGCCGCCCTGCTCCAATCGGTCGCCCGCCCCGAGAGCTGAACCCGCTTGATTTTCCGGTGGCGATGCGGGATCGTGGATGGGATGACCTCCGGGTTTTCGAGAGGACGACCCGCGGCTTTCGCGGCCACTCTCGATCCCGGCTCCAAACCCAATCCCCGCAAGGACCCACCCCATTCCTTCCCCGGGAGTTCCACCCGATGGACCGTCGCGACTTCTTGAAGCAGACCGCAGCGGCTGGCACCGGTTCGTTCCTGCTCGGCGGCGCCCCGGCCTTCGCCCGATCGCTCCGCCCTTCGCCGAATGAGCGGATCCGCTTCGCCTGCATCGGCGTCGGCGGTAAGGGGGAGAGTGACACCCTCGATGCCGGCAAACACGGCGAGATCGTCGGCCTGTGCGACATCAATGCCACTCGGCTCGACAAGATGGCCGGCCGGCTGAAGCCGAAGCACCCCCAGGCCAAGACGTACTACGACTACCGCAAG
Organism: Isosphaeraceae bacterium; assembly: GCA_021324445.1. Taxonomy (GTDB): domain Bacteria; phylum Planctomycetota; class Planctomycetia; order Isosphaerales; family Isosphaeraceae; genus JAJPJC01. The sequence goes on along the minus strand of JAJPJC010000476.1, from coordinate 1,320 downwards.
ATGCTCGAGGATCTCGGCGAGAAGATCGACGCCGTGACCGTCAGCACTCCCGACCACACGCATGCCCCCGCCAGCGTGATGGCCCTGCGCCTGGGCAAGCATTGCTTCTGCCAGAAGCCGCTGACCTGGTCGGTGGAGGAGGCGCGGCTGATGCGCAGCCTGGCGGCGGAGAAGAAGCTGTGCACCCAGATGGGCAATCAAGGGACCGCGTCCAACGGCCTGCGCTCGGGGGTCGAGCTGATCCGGTCCGGGGTCCTCGGGCCAATCAAGGAGCTCCTGGTCTGGACCGATCGACCGATCTGGGACCAGGGCATGCACCGGCCCAAGGGGACGCCCGGCATCCCCAACCACATCCACTGGTACGAGTTCCTCGGCCCGGCCCACGACCGGCCCTACCATCCGAGTTATCAGCCGTTCGGCTGGCGCGGCTGGCTCGACTTCGGCACCGGTGCCCTGGGCGATATGGCCTGCCACACCATGAACGTCGCCGTCCTGGCGCTGGAACTGTTCGATCCCGAGGCGATCGAGGTCGTCGACACCTCGGGGATCGTCGACCACGCGAGCTATCCGGTCTGGTCGGTGATCCGGTGGAAGTTCGGACCGCGCAACGGCCGCGGGCCGATGACCGTGACCTGGTACGACGGGGGCGAGAAGCTGCCTGAGGACAAGCGGAGCTACAAGGACCGGCTCTACGGCGAGAAAGTCCCCAAGGGCGGCCTGCTCTTGGTGGGGGAGAAGGGCTCGTTCTTCAGCCGGGGCGACTCGGCCGACCGCTCCGTCCTCCTGCCTAAGGAGCAATTCCACGAGGTCAAGCAGCCCGAACGGACCCTGCCGCGCGCCCCGGGCGAGGACCACTTCCGCGAGTGGGTCGATGCCATCAAGGCCGGCGAGCCGGCCAAGGCCATGTCGAACTTCGACTACGCCGCCCGGTTGACCGAGACTGTGCTGCTGGGCGTCGTCGCGCTCAAGGCCGGCAAGACCATCGAGTGGGACCCTGTCGCCATGAAGGCCAGGAACTGCCCGGACGCCGACCAGTACCTCCGCCGCGACTATCGCAAGGGGTTCTCGATTCACTAAGCGGCTATCCGCGAAGCCCCGGCCCTTTGGCCGGAACTTGCTGGGAACAACGGAGTTATGCCGACGCCGGTCGATTCGCCGCAATGCTCTTCTCGGCAAGGACTCACGGCTGCGGCTCCGCCCCTTTCCGGATCGCCTCTCAGCTTGACTTTTGCCATTTTACAGATGTCGTCGAGATGTCTTCGCGAATCGATTTCCGTAATCCCAATTAGCACAAGGATTTGCGAAATCCAGTGTTCTCGC
>JAJPJC010000114.1 GCA_021324445.1 Isosphaeraceae bacterium | reverse complement strand
ATCAGATGCTCCGATGACCCAAATGCGCCAGGGCAATTTGAGGGCGGAACGGGTCGATTTCCCCTATTTTAACAGTCGTGGCGGGCGATTTGCAAAACTCCAGATCAGTGTGATCTTGTCTGTGATGCCGAAAGGCGTTGAGCACATTCTGACTCCCTACTTCGAGTCGTAGACGCCGTGTGATCTTGTCTGTGATGCCGAAAGGCGTTGAGCACTCCGGCGAGATGCTGTCCCTGCCGGCCTCCTCCTACCAGTGATCTTGTCTGTGATGCCGAAAGGCGTTGAGCACACCTTGAAGAAGAGGAATCAGTTGCAGCGCGGCGAGTGATCTTGTCTGTGATGCCGAAAGGCGTTGAGCACACAGCCGGCGGCGGCTGGAACGCGGTCGTCAGCGCGAGTGATCTTGTCTGTGATGCCGAAAGGCGTTGAGCACGGAGAACCGCCCGTGCCCACGCCCACGCCCACGCCCGTGATCTTGTCTGTGATGCCGAAAGGCGTTGAGCACGGGCACGGTCATCCTGGCCGGATCATGGCCGTTCCGTGATCTTGTCTGTGATGCCGAAAGGCGTTGAGCACGCCCGGGACGAGTCCAGGCCGTCGAGCCAGCTATCCAGGTGATCTTGTCTGTGATGCCGAAAGGCGTTGAGCACACTGGGTATTTGGGCTGTCCGAATACTGGCCCGACGTGATCTTGTCTGTGATGCCGAAAGGCGTTGAGCACACGTGGTCATTCACGTAGGCATTGGCCGTCCACCCCGTGATCTTGTCTGTGATGCCGAAAGGCGTTGAGCACTTTGATTGCCCTCCGGATTCGCGCCGCATCGGTGCAGTGATCTTGTCTGTGATGCCGAAAGGCGTTGAGCACCGCCTCTTCCGATACGAGGACCCGGACGGCAGCTGGTGTGATCTTGTCTGTGATGCCGAAAGGCGTTGAGCACACACTGACAGGGCTTCGCGCGCTCGATTTTCGTCGTGATCTTGTCTGTGATGCCGAAAGGCGTTGAGCACCCCGGGCGGGACGGCCGCGCCGCGGCGCGCCGCTCCAGTGATCTTGTCTGTGATGCCGAAAGGCGTTGAGCACTTCCCCAACGTCTACCAGGGGTTCGCCGGCTTCCTGGGGTGATCTTGTCTGTGATGCCGAAAGGCGTTGAGCACCATGACGGCGTCGGGGAGGGCCGGCCCAGTTCGCCGCGTGATCTTGTCTGTGATGCCGAAAGGCGTTGAGCACTTCTAATTCAGTTGGCGCAACTTTTCGGGTCCATTGTGTTATCTTGTCTGTGATGCCGAAAGGCGTTGAGCACGCCGGCGTGCGGACGGCGTCTCGCCGCGGCCGCGCCGTGATCTTGTCTGTGATGCCGAAAGGCGTTGAGCACTGAGCAAGAACGGCGAGCACTGCGCGCTCGAGGGAAGTGATCTTGTCTGTGATGCCGAAAGGCGTTGAGCACATTCCGCGTCGCAAGCGCATGCCGGGCCGCGAGATGTGATCTTGTCTGTGATGCCGAAAGGCGTTGAGCACCCATCTTCTCGCCGCCCGTGAAGCAAAATCTTGCAGTGATCTTGTCTGTGATGCCGAAAGGCGTTGAGCACTCGCGATCGCGTGAGGCGGGGCCGGGACGAGGAGGCGTGATCTTGTCTGTGATGCCGAAAGGCGTTGAGCACGTATAAATGGAATGAAGTTCAACAACGAATGGCGTTGTGATCTTGTCTGTGATGCCGAAAGGCGTTGAGCACTAAAGTTCTCGTTAGAATTATCCGCAGCGCCACGAGTGATCTTGTCTGTGATGCCGAAAGGCGTTGAGCACACGATCTGGGTGGGAACAAGGGCGACGGGCATGGGGTGATCTTGTCTGTGATGCCGAAAGGCGTTGAGCACAATGCGAGGTAAAGGTTGTGGCCTCGCATTCATCCAGTGATCTTGTCTGTGATGCCGAAAGGCGTTGAGCACATCATGGTCATGGTCTTGCGGGTGCCGTCGATCCAGTGATCTTGTCTGTGATGCCGAAAGGCGTTGAGCACGGGCGCGGCCCGATCTGATGATCACGCCGCGCGAGACGTGATCTTGTCTGTGATGCCGAAAGGCGTTGAGCACCCGTCGATCCAGATTACCGTGCGGCCCAATCCGCGGGCCGTGATCTTGTCTGTGATGCCGAAAGGCGTTGAGCACATCGAGACGGCGTCCATGTCCTCGCGCGCGGGCGGCGTGATCTTGTCTGTGATGCCGAAAGGCGTTGAGCACAGGTTGGCCCAGCGCAGGTCGGCGCCTTCCAGGTCGTGATCTTGTCTGTGATGCCGAAAGGCGTTGAGCACATCGCGTCGGCGTCCTGCTCCAGCTGGCCGCTGTTGTGATCTTGTCTGTGATGCCGAAAGGCGTTGAGCACAGACAAGCCGTGAACGAAGATGCGTTTTTGGCCGTGTGATCTTGTCTGTGATGCCGAAAGGCGTTGAGCACTTGTTGATGACGCCGCTGAGCCCACCCTGGGCGAAGTCCTGGACCGAGCGGCCGAACTCCAGGATGCGCAGCTGGTTGGCCCGGGAGATCTTGCCGAAGCTCTCGGTCCTGGCCGACAGCTCCTCGATGGTCTGGTCCATCACCTTGTGGGCGCGGGTCGCCTCCACGGCCGCGGCCACCTGCGCGTCCATCGCGGCCGTCGAGCGGGTCTCGGCGTCGACCCAGCGCAGGACCTTGCTGTCGAGTACCTCGTAGGTGTCGGCCACGCCCTGGCCGGCCTTGCGCAGCTGTTCGAGCTTGGCGCGCACCTCGTCGGCCGAGGCGGCCGAGCCGCCCAGGTCGAGGATGAGCTTGATGGTCTCGGTGTCCAAGCCTCAGGCACTCCGAATGACGTCGATCATCCAGGCCCGCAGTGCGGACCCGGCCCTGCGCAGGCCGTCGGGCCGCACGCCTCGCAGGTCGCGGCGCGGCAGCGTCACGTTCCGCCGCCGGCCGCCGCCGGCGGCGCCGTCGAAATGATAGTGCAGGAACGTATTCCCGCGGCGGTCGACCACCTGGTCCCAGTAACCGATGGCCGCCCAGTTCAGGTCGAGCGGACCGGCTCGGCCATAACGAAACTTGAGATTGGTGATCACGCGGCTGCCCACCCCGCGTGGGGCCAGGGGTGGGCCGTCCAGTCGCCGGTACTCGCTCGATGAGAGGTTGGCCCCCGGTCCGGCGTTGTAGGCCCCCCGGCCGCGCTTGCGATGCCGCTGGATCCCCGGCGGCCTGGGCCGGTAGGTCACCGGCGCCAGGGGCAGCCCGTCCTTGTCGAGCCCGGCCAGGACGCCCCGGCGGTTGTCGTCGTCGATGATCTTCATCCAGGCGACCATCAGCGGGGTCGCGTCCGGATCGGCGATGCGCGCCAGCCGGGCGCGGAGGCGCTCGAGGCCGCCGAAGTCGACCGTGCAGGGCATGGTCTCCTCGTTATTTGTTATTTGTTATTTGTGATTTGTTATTTGTTATTGGTTATTGGTGATTAGCGATTAGCCGGTGGCGGCCGGTGTCCGGGCGGGGCGGCCGCGCCGCGCCGCTCCGCTCCGGACTAATCACAAATAACAAATCACAAATAACAAATCACAAATAACAAGACAGGAACCGCTGGACGTGCTCGGGATAGGGCGGCGTCGCCTCGCGCCAGTCCGAGGGGTTATGCGCCAGGAACGACCCCAGGGGACGCGGGCCGCCGGGCGGCCCCGTCGGCCGGACCTTGTACGTCGGCCAGAGCAGGGAGTCTCGCCGGGGGTCCGGGAGGCTGACCAGAAACGAGCCGGACGTATCGGTGCTCACGAGGGGGGTACTGCGGTCGGGATCACGCGCCATCGGATCTTCCTCGCTTCCAGCAGCCGGAGCGTCTCGGGTGCGGGTGGCACCGCCAGGGCGATCTCGGCGACGTCCTCGACGGCGACCCCCCCGTGGTAATGCAGTTCAATATACCCGAATTCGACCTGGAGCGTGCGGCGATTGACGGACGATTCCCCGGGCAGCGCCAGGGTCCGCGCCGCCTTGACAGCGCCCTCCTTCCGGACCGGGAAGGAAATCAGCTCGGGTGCGTCGAGCCGGGAGGCGACCACCTGTTCCTGATCATCCAGGGAGTCTCCCAGCACGAACGTCGTCCGCGCGCGAATCCCCGGGCGCAACCGCACGGCGATCGGCCCATAGGCGGTCGACAGGAGCTCCTCGCTCGGGGAGCGGATCTCGGCGAAATCCCTGGCGCCGAGATGGCCATAGATCGGCCGATCGGCCGGCGGCTGGCCCAGGGGCACGCCCATCGTCCGTTCCTCGGCCGCGGCCCGTCGCAGCGGATCGTACGCGCCGCCGGAGGTGCGGGTCTGGAACTGGGACAAGAAGCGGCCGGACTGGAGGATGGCCCGCAAGTCGGCCTCATCCTCGACCCGGAGCATCGGCACGCCGTCGGCCAGGGCCCGCTTGAGTCCGGCCAGGACCTTCCGCCGAGTCGGATCCGGGGCCAGCTTCAGCCGCGTGGCCAGCTCCTCGAAGAAATCCCGCTGGAGCGCCGCGACCGCCGCGCGATGCTCGCGATACCGTGATCTTGTCTGTGATGCCGAAAGGCGTTGAGCACTGCCCCGGCCGGAGCGACCGCGGCTGGCGCCGGGGATCGTGATCTTGTCTGTGATGCCGAAAGGCGTTGAGCACTCCAGCTCGATCCTGAGTTCCACGCGCGGCGTGTGTGATCTTGTCTGTGATGCCGAAAGGCGTTGAGCACGTGACGATCCAGGCCGGTGTCGCGCTCACCTCCACCAGGGATCAGCCTGGTGCGCGAGGTCTTCGGCTGGCGGCGGAACAAGAACTGCCGCGAGCGTGCCAGTCTGGCGGGGCGGACGCCGTCGCCCTACGACAGCGGCGAGACTCGGCGGGAGCAGGGGATGACTTCTTCCGCACCGACATGGGCAAGGACCGCCTCACCCTTGGGACTGGGCGACCGGCCGGTTCTTCTGATAGGAGCTCAGCCACCGCGCGAGGTTCCGGCTGGCCTCGGGGCTGAGGTCGCAGTACAGCTCCTTCCGCAGGGCAAAGAACCGGACCTCCCCGCACTCCAGGCAGCTCAAGGCCCGGGTCGTCACGTCGCCTTTCTTCCATTCGAAGCAGTCGTCCGGGTGATAGCCGCCGCAGACCTTCGTGCTTCGGTAGCGCTGGTATGACCTCGTGTCGGAGAACAGCTTGGTGAACTGCTCCAGGTCCGATCCCTGGGGGGCCAGCCGCTCGTCATAGAACAGGTCGCCGTACAGCCCGATCGTCTTCTTCTGATTCACCTCGCGCTCCCGCAACCGGGGCTCCCAGAACTCGCTCGGGAGCCCCTCGCACAGCGCGACCTCCCCCGATCGGGGGATGCCATCCAGGATCGACTTGAGCTGCGCAAAATCCTTGCTGACCGGTTTTGCGGTTCCTGCGGGACCTGCACGTTCGGCTCCCGGGTGCAGCCACCGCACAAGACGGCGGTCAACATCAGCCAGCGACGGTCCATGGCCGACCCCTCCGGGATGGTCATCGGGGACTGCGGAATCCGATCAATAGTCGCCGATGATCTGCCCGTCGTTCCGGACAGCGAGCAGGTTGAGGATTTGCATGCTGGTCGAATTCTTCAGGATCGCCACGTGGCCATCGGAGAAAGCGAACTGGCAGATGCCGGGATGATAGCTGCCGAACTTGCAGTGCCACGGGCCGACCAGGTCGTACGGCCCCTGGCCCAGATTGAATTGCGGCAGGCCGGCGATCCGGTTGTAATTGCGGGGGAAATCGCCGTTGTCGATGCAGCCGTCTCCCCACGACGGTCCGCTCTGGCCGAACTTGCTCAGGGGGACGTGCTTCTCGCCGACCAGGAACGTATTGCTCGTCCCGTCGAGGATGTCGCGCAGGCGGGTCTGCGACTGGGTGCTGACCAGCAGATTGTTGGTGACCTGCGAGGTCGCCTGGCACATCACCCCATTGCAGAGAGGATTGTCCACGATCGAGCCGGCGAACTGGCCGCCGTTGGCGGCGGAGTCGCCCGGGGCCCCCGGGTGCTCCAGGGTGTCGGGGAGACCGGTGCTGGAGACCTCGTACTGTGTGCTCAACCTCGGTGGGGACCGCCTCGTCGGGCGGAAGAAGGTTTCCACCTGCGTAAACGAGTTCGTCGTGGACTGCAGGTCATACGTGTTCGTGATGTTCCAGGAATTGTAGAGAGGGCTCTGCTCGAGATAGGGGAGGATCTGGACGAACCACGTGGCGTACCGGGGGCCGAGGCGGCTCGAGGGCAGGGTTTGCTGGGCATTCTCGAAGTTGTGGATCGCCAGGGTGATCTGCTTGAGATGGTTATTGCACTGGGTCCGCCGGGCCGCCTCCCGGCTCTGCTGCACGGCGGGCAACAGCAGCGAGACGAGGACACCGATGATCGCGATCACGACCCGCAACTCGATCAGGGTAAAGGCCGTGCGCCTGCGGGACTGGTGAGGCCTCATGATTCTCGCCCGTTGGAGACCAGGGTTCGTTTGCCGGGTTTCCTCCCGCTCCTCCCATTCGTGGAGAGGAATCGCGGATTGGAACCGATCCTCACGCCCGAATCAACAAGAAAACGGGGAGACCTGGGGTCAGTGGCGCAGTACGCTGACCCGACGGGGCCGCCGCCTCCGCGCCGCCGACCTCACCCCGCAGCGGGTGAGGAGTTCGGCCGGACCTTTCCTCAAGCGAGAATCACCCCCGGGCCCGGTGCGGAATGGAGGTGGTGCCGGGCCGCACCGCCGGGCCGCCGGGCGGGTTCGGACCGCGGTCTGGCATTCCTTTTGCTTGTCGCCAGATCGGACTTTGCGATACTCTGAACCCGGGAACGAGTTCCGGTACCGAACGGTCCTGGCGGCGTGAATCGCTCTTGCGGGAGTCTCCAGCCCGATGCCCCGATCGCGACGTCGCATCCGGCGGCCGGCACCGGCCGCCAAACCGAGGAGCTGGCGGCTGGCGCTGCTGGGGTGGCTCTCCAGTTGGAACCGCTACCAGGTCGGACGGGTGATCGAGGGCGTGATCCTGACCTGGCTGATCGGCGCGGTCGGGCTTTATCTGGTGGAGCGGCGGGCGAACACGGCCTTCGCGAGCCTGGTCGAGTCGCTCTGGAGTGTCTGGGCGCTGTTATTCAGCGGGCTGGACGACGCCTACACGCCCAAGACGGGGACCGGGCGGATCCTGGCCATGATCCTGATGGTCGCGGGGGTCGGGCTGGCCGGCTTGTTCACGGCGAGCGTGGCCTCGCTCCTGGTCGAACGTTACCTGCGGAGGCGCGACGTGACACACTTCCAGATGGACGACCACCTGGTGCTCTGCAACTGGACCCCGCGCGGGCTGGAATGGATCCGCGAGGTCCACAGCAAGATCCTCACCGAGCCGCGGCCGATCGTGATCATCCACGACAACCCGGACGAGATCGACCTGCCCGACAAGCAGGACGAGCCGGCCTTCAACGACGTCTACATCGTCAAGGGGGACCCGACCAACGAGGTGATCCTCCACCGCGCCACGGTACCGCAGGCCTATTCGGTGGTCGTCCTGAGCGATACCCGGGAGGGGAAGCACGCCGATGGCAAGTCGATCCTGATCTGCATTGCGATCCGGCAGATCTGCCGGGGCGAACACCAGCCCAATCTTGTCGTTGAGTGCCACAATCCCAGCAACCGGCACCATCTGCTCAAGGCGGGCGCCAGCGAGGTCGTCTCCTCGGATTCGCTGGGCCTGCGGCTGCTGGCGCGCTCGGCCCTGTTCCACGGCATGTCCCAGTTCTACCAGGAGCTGCTGACGGTCCGTCGCGACGCCAACGAGGTCTATCTGGTACCCGCCCCCAAGGAGATGGTCGGGCTCACCTTCAACGAGGTCAGCGAGCTGTTTCTCCGCTACCGCAACGATCGCCGCTCCTGTTTACTCATTGGCATCCAGCGCGGCGAGGAGATGATGATCAATCCCATCGGCGATGAGGCCGGCCCGCTCCAGGCCCACGACCAGCTCATCCTCCTGAGCCGGATCTATCCCAGCGCCGCGCAGCCGTTGCCGACCAGCCCATCGATCACGTCTCTCCGGGAGGAGAAACCTTCGAAATGAACACCGGTGGCGGGACCAACCTCCCTGTCGGCCAACCCGAGGCTCGTCCCGATGCCGGCCCCGGGCGACTCCCGCGCGTGGTGGCGGACGGCCCGCTGGACGCGACGATCGAGGGCCTGCTCCGCGACCGGGTCGAGCTGCTTCCCTGGACCGTGGCCCTGGAGGGGAGCGCCGAGCCGGTCGAGGGGATGTACACCTACGGCCATGTCCTGGTCGACGGCGCCATGCTCGACCGCCTCCCCGGCCTGAAGGTGATCAGCAACTACGGCGTGGGGGTCGACCACATCAACCTGGCGGACGCGGCGGCGCGGGGCATCCCGGTGGGGAACACGCCCGGCGTGCTCGAGGGGGCGACGGCCGACCTCGGCTTGGCGCTGTTGCTGGCCGCGGCGCGTCGGATCGTCGAGGGGGACCGCTACGCGCGCTCGCCCGAGTTCCTGCGGCACGATCCCGGCTTCATGCTGGGCCGCGAGGTCCACGGCGCGACCCTGGGGATCCTCGGCCTGGGCCGGATCGGCCACCAGGTGGCCCGCCGGGCGCTCGGCTTCGACATGACCGTGCTCTATCATAACCGCCACCGCCGCGAGGATCTCGAGCGCGTGTTGGCCCCCTCGGTCCAGTTCGTGGCCCGGGATGAGCTGCTGGCCCGGTCCGATTTCGTGATGCTCTGCGTGCCGCTCACCGACCAGACGCGCGGCTCCCTCGCCGCGCGCGAGCTCTCCCTGATGAAGCGCGAGGCGACCCTGATCAACATCGCCCGCGGCGCGGTCGTCGACACCGACGCCCTGACCCAAGCCCTGGCGGAAAAGCGGATCGCCGCCGCGGCGCTGGACGTGACCGAGCCCGAGCCGTTGCCCCGCGACCATCCCCTGCTGACCATGCCCCACGTCGTGATCACGCCCCACCTGGGCAGCGCGACCGTCGCGACCCGCCGCCGCATGGCCGAGCTGTCGGTCGAGAACCTCCTGGCCGGCCTCCGCGGCCGGCCGCTGCCCCACCCGGTCGCCCCGCCGGGCGGGGGACCTCTGACCAAGGATTCCTGACCAGCGATGAGGATCCTGGAGCTGGCGCTGCATGCCTTCGGGCCGTTCACCGATGTCGTGCTGGACCTCTCGGGAGGCCAGCAGGGCGTCCACCTGGTCTACGGACCGAACGAGGCGGGCAAGTCGTCGGCGCTGCGCGCGCT
>JAJPJC010000205.1 GCA_021324445.1 Isosphaeraceae bacterium | reverse complement strand
CTCTAAACCTCGTCGTGCGTTCCCAGGGCCAGCAGCAGGATCGCCTCGGCTCCCTCATGCTGGACATACTCGACACGATGCGCAAGTCGTACCCTGCGCGGCAGGCCCAACAACCCGCCAGCGCACCACGCAATTTATGTGTCCGCAGCGACGGGTGCGAAGCGTCCGCCGACAACTGCTCAAGGGTCGCCTCGATCGATGCCGCCATCCCCGGCCGCGACTTCAACCAGGCCCGGAGGTCGCGTGCGAAGGCCGGTGTTCGCAACAGCTCCCGCCTCATGACACCGCCTCGCGCACCAACTCCGCCGCCGTCATCACCTGGCACTGACCGGCGGCGAACTCGCGTCGGGCCTGAGCCACCGTCGCCGCCACGCGCTCCCGCCCGCGCTCGGCCAACCGGCGACTCAGTACGGCCACCAGTTCGGCCTGTGCGTCCGGATCAAGCTGCTCGGCCGCGTCGAGGACATCGGCGAAAACGATCGGCTGGTTCATGGCAATCTCCTTAGGAGCAGGACCATCTCCAGGCTACGCGATACCGTAGCTGTGGACAAGGCGCAGACAACGGCCCACGACCGCTCACCGCGGCATCACGAACGCCGCGCGGACCGGCGGCGGCATCACGGAGTCCTTCCCCTTGACGGCCTTCCAGATGATCTCGTTGAAGAGGATGTCGTCGTTGCGGTCCTCGATCTCGAGGTTGAGCCGCTGCGAGACCTCGGCCATCGGCGCATCGCGGCGGTTCCGCTCGTTCAGGTCCACCCGGGCGGGGCGGTGGGTGTACGGCGTGGTGTCGGGCCGATGGGCGAACGCGGCGAACATCGGTCGCGCGGCGGCGTCGAACTGGCTCATCGGCTCCAGGCCCAGGATCAATTCGATGGTGCGGAGCATCGACGAGGTGCTGTAGAGCGTCGAGTCGACCGAATGCCGCTTGATGTACGGGCTGATCGCCAGGGCGACCGTCCGATGGGCGTCGACGTGATCCGAGCCGTTCTGGGCATCATCCTCGACGACGAAGATCGCCATCTGCCGCCAGAACCGGCTGTGGCTCAGGCCCTCGACGACCCGCCCCAGCGCCAGGTCGTTGTCGCCGACGCACGCCGTGACCGTCCACTTGCCCGGCGAGGTTCCCGAGGTATGGTCGTTGGGCAGCTTGAGGATCACCAGGCGGGGCATCGCGCCCGCCTTCTCGAACCCGGCCAGTTCCTCGAGGAAGCGGTCGGCGCGCTGGGCGTCGGGATAGTCCATGTCGAAGCCGCGGAACATCGGGTCGAAATGGCCGTCCAGCGTCTTGACCGGCGTCGTGGCGGGCTGGCTCGGCGTCGGCGCGTTCTCGATGAATTCGCCATAGCTGCGATAGGTGAGCCCCTTCGCGGCGGCCTTGTCCCAGATGTAGCCTCCGGACGGCCGGGCGATCTCCAGGAGGTTCCCCTCCGAGGGATACGGGACGCGGCGGTCGCCGCGATAGCCCACCGGCCAGATCCGCTCGACGAAGTCGCTGGCATAGGCCCCCATCGACCACTCATGGCCGTCGGCGCTGACTTCACTCTCGACGTAGAAGTTATCCAGGAGCACGAACTCGCGGGCCAGGGCATGGTGGTTGGGCGTGATGGCTTCGGGGAACAGGCAGAGGTTCGGCTCGCCGTTGCCTTCAGGCAGGTCGCCGAAGACCTGGTCGTAGGTGCGGTTCTCCTTGATGATGTAGACGACGTACTGGATCGGCGACGGGTCGCCGACCTTCGCGGGAATCGGGTGCCCGGGCGCGGGCATGGGCCCGCGGACCGCCGCCGGGTCGCCGCGCCGCAACGGGGAGCACTCGTAGACGGTCCGCGAATAGCCCGCCATCTGCCGAGCCTCCGGCATGGGGATCCTCGACAGCGTCCCCTGGAAGAGCCCGCCGATGTATTCGATTGTCGGGCTAGTCCCCGGAGGGAAGCCCGGCCTGGGTCCGTCGCGGTTGGCGCGCGAGCCGGAGCCCTTGCCGTTGGTCACGTAGATCGTCTTACTGTCGCGCGCCACCCGCACGGACGTGGGATACCAACCCACCGGGATGAAGCCCAGCGGGGCACTGGCGCCGGGCTCCTTGACGTTGACGACTGCCAGGTTGTTGGTGTTGGCGTTGGCGACGAACAGCAGCGACTCGTCCGGCGAGAGCGCCAGCGAATTGGGCGTGCTCCCCGAGGGAGCCTTGGGATCGATGGCCGTGCCGATGGTCGCGATCGGCTTGCCGGCCTCCGTGTCGATGACGGTCACCGTGTTGCGGTTGGCGTTGGCCACGAAGAGGATCTTCCCACCGCGCGCCAGGATCATCTCGTTGGGATGCTCCTGCGCCGGCCAATTCCCGAGGACCTTGAAGGAGGACGTATCGACGACGGCGACCCCTGCCCGGTTCCACAGGCTGACATACAGCCGCCCACGCGACTCGTCCAGCGCCAGGCCGTAGGGATAGCTGTCGGCCCCGAGGGAGATCTCATCCCGGAACGCCCCCGACTCGGCGTCGAACCGCGCCAGCGAGTGGCCGAAGGCCGCGGAGACGTACAGGGTCTTCCCATCCTTCGTGACGGCCAGACCGGCCGGCGTGCGCTGATGCTTCCGCACGCCCTCGCCGTTGCGCGGGTTCCGTTGCCGGAGGAACACCTCCCGGTCGGGATAGGCGAACACCGCCCGATTCGACAGCAGCCCGCCCTCGTGGTCGAATCGATAGACCAGGTCGTCGAACCCGCCGCCGACGAAGAGTCGCTTGCCGTCGACCGACCAGGTCAACCCGGCGAAGCTTCCCGGCAGCGCGACCCGGCCGATCACCCGGCCGGTGGCCCCGTCGACCGTCACGACCTCGTGCTCGCCGTAGCCGGCGTGGAGGATCGCCAGGATCGCGGCGGTCGGATGCAACGCCACCTGGACCGGCAGGTCGCCCAGCTTGGTCTGACGACCGGCCGGCTTGAGCGACCAGCCGTTGGGCAGGAGCACCGAGCCGTCGCGGGTCATCCCCGGCCAGGCGATCGACCTCGTGCCCGGTTGAGCCGATCCCGATCGCGCCCGATCGGCCTCGATCGTCGCATGCTGGGCCGCCTCTTTTCGTTGCGGCTCATCCGCGGCCGGATGACCTGCCCATCCGAGCTTCGTGGCCAGGGCCAACAGCAATGCAGTCCCCAGGATTCGCCGCGCCATGAATCATCTCCCCGGTGCAGACCTCGGTCACGCCATGGCCTCGAACTCCGAGGCCGTGGTACCAGAGTACCGATGGCGCCGACTCCCGGCCACCCCGGGGACGATCTTCATGCGGTCTTGATGACATCCCGTGAACACGATCGAGCCGCGGACCGGCACCCAGCCTGCCGGTGCAGGCCGGCAGAGGGTAAGCGGATTGGATTCCATCGATCGCAAGCCGTCCAGGGCACGCGTGCCCAAGGAACGATTGCAATCAGTAGGATCCGCCGCCGTAGGATCCGCCGCCGTAGGATCCGCCACCATAGATCCCGCCGCCGATGGTCCCACCACCCGTCGATCCACCACCCGTCGATCCACCACCCGAGCTACCGCCGCCGATGGTGCCGCCGTTGCCAGTTCCGGGCAGGATCGTCCCGCCGCCGGTGGATTCGCCGGTCGAGCCATTGCCGAGGGTCCCGCTGCCGTTGGTTCCGCCGCGTGAGGGCCCGCCGCCTGGATGAGTCACGTGCAGGCTCGTGTGGTGAACCTTGGGGTGAGTCGGATGATGGACCTTGGGGTGAGTCGGATGATGGACCTTGGGATGGGAAACCCCCCTGGCATGCGGGACATGGGCGTCAATCCGTACAATCTGAGCGGCTGGCACGAGGCCGACGGCGCTCGGGGTGATCCGTTCCTCCAGGCCATCCCATCCGTTGGGGCGAAAGACGTCTCGTTTTCTCATTGGTGCCATTCCTCTGGTCGCACTGAACCGATCGGACCGGGCCCCCCCCTTCCGCACCGCATGGCGGGACGAAGAACACCCTCGCGTGCTCCCCAGAGTAAGAACCATCATCCGGCCCGGCGGTTACACAAAGAGGGAAGCCCGGAACGGGGACGGTAGGGCCGGCTGCGCCGGCCGGACACCCGTGCGATTGGGATCACCGCGCGGGATCGTCGGCTGACCAGCCGATCCCGGCCGGCTCCGCCGGACCGCCTGAGGACGGCGGTTGATTTGGGCTCATCGTTCGGAACGGGCTTGACCGATAAGCTAAGCGTGGAAACGCCCACGGTGCTCGGAACACGCGGCGCCCGTGGGCCGATCGGGGACGGCGCGACCAGGATCCATCCGCAGGGGATGCGTGATGGCCGATCGAGCGGCGGCCGTCGGGGATCTCCCAGGACCGACACGCCACGGAAAGGATTTCGGAATGGTCAGGCTCCGCAATGCCCTCTTGGCCGGGATGCTGGCCACCGCAGTGGGAGGGTGTTCTCATACTCACGACTACGCCCACTTCTCGATCTTCCACTGCTCCGAGTGCGACGACTTCCCCGTGCCGTCCTACGGCCCGCATACGATGGTCCCGGGGAGCTATACGGGTCCGCCACCTCAGAGCTCGACTCCGCCGTCGCGGATGGTGACTCCCCCGTCCTCGAACGCCCCGGTCACCAGCGAGGAGGCGATCGTTCCTCCACCGAGTGAGAGGCCGACGGCCCCGACCACGACCCCGCCCGCCGAGACCTCGATGCCCACCCCCACGCCGCCGACGCCTCCGTCCGCGGACCAGCCCTGAGCCGGGCCGGGTCTTGGGGGCTGGGAGAGCCGGCTTGGTCCGGCTCCGTTTCCTCACGGTAGGTCAGGCTTGAGCCTGACAGAATCGGAATGTCAGGCTCAAGCCTGACCTACTTTCGTGCCGGCCGAAAAAGGGGTCTTGCCATGACGAGGATCGCTCGTGCCGTGGTGATCGGGCTGCTCCTGACCGCGGTCCTGGGGACCTCCGGCTGCGGCTGGTCGCGCGGCCTGATCCACACCTGGGCCGAGACCTACGCCGACTTCCCGCCCGAGATCAATAGCCCGCATCCGGCTCCCCCTCAGGGCAACCCGAGCGACGGTTGAGTCGACGACCACGACGCCGCGCTCCTCTGCCCTTGGCTTCCAGAGCGCGGCTCTCAGCGGCGCGGCAGCAGTGCCAGGACCGGCTTCAAGGCCTGACGCAGCTCGGCGACCGAACGGAACCGCTCGGCCGGATCTTTCCGAAGGCAGCGCTGGACGATCGCGTCGACGGGCTTTGCCAGCCGGGAGTAGCGGGCGGGGATCGCGGGGACGACCGAGCCGGGCTGGTGCAATGCGTGCTGATGGCTGAGGGCTTCGAGCGACCGGCCCTGGAAGGGAAGCTGGCCGGTGATCATCTCGAAGAGGACGATGCCGAAGGAGTAGAGGTCAGCCCGGACATCGACCGATCGGGGATCGCGGAACTGCTCTGGGGCCATGTAGGCCCCTGTGCCCAGCCGCGCGCCGGTGCGCGTCAGGCGGGGATCGAACGTCTCGAACGGCGAGATGTACTCGCTGGTCTCCTTCTCGATCGTGGTCGGGGTTGGTCCGCAGCCTTGCGGCGCGGACTCCCGCCCCTGGACACTGGAACCCGGCGTGGTGGTCGGCGCGATCGCGGAACCCGCCGGCTGAGGACGGCCACGGCTGATCGGTCCCCGGGGTTGTGGACCGTTCGGGCGGACGCCGGCGGCTCCCCTGAGCAGGCCGTCCCTGGTCCCTTCAACCGGGCCCCGGGCGGCCCAATCCCGGGGATCGGTCCAGATGATCGGCTGCCGGATGGCCGGTTCGGACAGCGGAATCGAGCCATCCGGCAGCTCGGGCCGCACGGCCACCATCTCCTCGCAGACCCGGGCCAGGCCGAAGTCGGTGATCTTGAGCGTTTCGTCCTCGGTGACCAGCAGGTTGCCCGGCTTGATGTCGCGGTGGCAGTGCAGACCCTGGCGGAGGGCATGCTCCAGGCCCACGCAGAACTGGAGGGCGAACCGCAGCGCCCGGGGCAGGTCCAGCCGCGGCGTGGCGATCCAGCGGTTCAGGTCGCCCCCCTGCACCAGCTCCAGCACGGCGTACGGCCGGCCGTCGATGATCTCGACCGAGTACGCCCGGACGATGTTCGGGTGCTCTCCCAGTTGAGCCCAGAGCCGGCATTCCGCGGCGAACCGGCTGACCCGGACCCGGCTCTGCATCAGCTCGCTGCGCAGCGTCTTGAGCGCGACGACCTGGGGCCCGGACCCGGCCAGGTGGTCGTTGACCACGTAGACCAGGCTCATCCCCCCTTCGTGGACGTCGAAGACCTGGAACCGATTGCCGATCCAGTCCCCCACGCCAATGACGACCGGCATGACGGATCGCTCCACCTGCGGAGTTCGTCCCGCACCACTCCCCTGGCCCGCACGACCCGCGAGCTTTGTTCCTCTTGACTATACGCGGCGGGGGAATGCCTGGTTCTCCCCTATTCGTTTATCGGCCATGCCGGCGGATTATTGGGGTTGCGAACCGGCGATTCCCTGATCGGGATCGCCGGTTGGCGGACGATCCGGACCGGGCCGCGCCGAAGCGATCCGGCCATCGCCGCATCGCGGGCGATGATCGAGGCGTTATAATCCAGTGAACAAGCCGATGCGGAGGACCGATCCTGGCGACCGAGGACGTTGTGACCAACACGCCGCCGCTAGCAGCTCCAGCGACGCAGCCGGAACTCGAACCTGCGGCGGATGTTGCGACCGGCACGCCGCTGCTGACTCCAGGAGAGGAGCCGCGAGCAGACGAACGTTCGCGGCGAGGGATCCGGGTCATTGACCAGCCCCAGGGAGACGCGCCGTCCCGGCTGGTTGAGATCCGGACCGAGGAGCTCCCGCGAGGGAAGCCCAGGATGGACTTCGATCAGCCGAGGGATTCGAGAGACGATGATCCGGAATCCGAGGAGAGGAGGATTCGCCGCGAGGAGTTTATGTCTTCGATCGCCCTCGCAAAGCACTGTCCTCGGAACCGATCAAGGTCCGTATCGACCAGCTTCCGAAACGGCAACTCCGCGTCGAGATCGACCAGCCAAGGGCGTTGACAGACGATGATTGAGCGCTGGTATCGCCTCGCTCAACCGGGAGAACGGCTCTCGCAGGGCGACCTGATCTTCCGATGCCCGATCCTGGCTTGGAAATCCATCCCGGTCGAGATGGAGTCCAACTTTGGGGCGGGAGCGTTGTCTCAAATGATTGACCCTTTCGAGGATGACGTCGTCATTTCGACCGCCTGGTCGAGCCGGTGCCGGATCGCCCGGCTCGGCTCAGCCTCCGCGGTCCGCGAAAAGCCCGATTCGCAGTGCCGATCAAGGTTTGCATCAACCAGCTCCCTCGGCGGAGGCGACGGCCCGCGGTCGACCCGCCGAACTCGGCGGAAAATGAGGGCTGAGCGTTGAGGCCGGCTCGCCGAACTGGCGGGCGCAGAGCCGGTGATAGAGGCCGTCGCGGTCGGCCAGGAGCTGGGGGTGGGTCCCCATCTGGACGATCAGGCCGCCGTCCATGACGACGATCAGGTCGGCGTCGACGATCGTCGAGAGCCGGTGGGCGATGATGAAGGCGGTCCGGCCGCGGAGCAAATTGGCCAGCGCGGCCTGGATCAGGGCCTCGCTGGGGGTATCCAGCGAGCTGGTCGCCTCGTCGAGGACGACCAGGGCCGGCTCGGTGCACAAGGCGCGGGCAATCGCCAGCCGTTGCCGCTCCCCCTGGCTGAGCTTGTGTCCGCCCTCACCGATGATCGTGGCGTAGCCCTCGGGCAGGGCCGCGGCGAAGTCGTGGACCAGGGCGGCCCGGGCCGCGGCCTCGACTTGCTCGTCACTGGCCCCGGGCGCGCCATACCGGATGTTCTCCGCCAGGCTCAACCGAAACACGACCGGGTCTTGCAACACCACGCCGATCTGGCGGCGGAGCGTACGCGTCGGGATCGACCGGATCGGCAGGCCGTCCAGGCGGACCTCGCCCCAGGTGGGATCGTAGAACCGCAGCAGGAGGTTGACCAGCGTGCTCTTGCCGCAGCCGGTCGGTCCCACCAGGGCGACCTTCGTGCCGGGCTCGACCTTCAGGCGGATGTCCCAGACAACCGGCTGACCCGGGCGGTAGCCGAAGCCGACCCGATCGAACTCGACGGCGCCGCGGGCCCGCCCGCCGGCACCGGGCAGCATCCGGACCTCCTCTGGCGTCGGCTCCGCGATCTCGGGCTGGAGGTCGAGGATCTCGCCCAGCCGGTCGACGCTCGCGGCCGTCTGCTCGAAGACGTAGGCCAGGTCGGCCAGCCGGGCCACCGGCCCGAAGACCATGCCGGCCAGAGCGGCCGTCGCCATCGCCCCGCCGGGCGTCATCCGCCCCTGGAGCACTTCCACCGCCCCGGCCGCGAACACCAGCGCCGTGCCGATCCCGCCGATCATGGTGCTCAGGTTCGCGAACGCCGCCCCCAGCCGGCTCTCCCGCACCCGTGGCTCGTGCGCATCGTCCAGTTGGGCCGCAAACTCGGCGATCTCCACCGGCTCCCGCGCCGAGGTCTTGATCACGAGCGCGCCGTCCAGCTTGGCCTTGAGATTGCCGAAGATCAGGTCCATCTTCTCCCGGATGATCGCGTTGGTGGCGCGAATCCTCCTGAGGAAGTAGCGAAAGTTGAGCGCAAACAGCGGGGTGATCACCACGACCACCACCGCCAGCCGCCAGCTCCGCGCCAGGAGGAGCGCGGCGATGGCCAGCGTGGTGCCCAGGTCGGTCAGGATTGTGAAGGTCTGGCTGGTCACGAACACCTGGATGGCCCCGACGTCGTCCATCACCCGCGCGATGATCGCGCCGCTGGGGGTCCGGTCGTAGTAGGCCAGGCTGAGGTGTTGGAGCCGCTCGTAGAGCGCGTGCCGCAGGTCGCGAACAACCCCTTGCCCGATCCGGCCGATGACCAGGCTGTTGCACCAGGCCAGCGCCGCCTGCATCGCCAGGACGCCGAAGAGCAGGGTCGCGTACACCGGGAGGGAGCCCCAGTGACCCTGCGTCACCACGCGATCGACCAGCGCCTGGACCAGCAGCGGCACCGGCAGGTTGAACACGCAGGCCGCGGCCGTCAGCACCATCGCCAGGACCATCCGCCCCCGGTAGGGGGCCAGCCAACCTCCGATGCGGCTCAAGGTCTTCACGATCGCTCGTCCGTCCTGCTGCTCCGCCCCTGCCCGGCCCCATCCTCCAGCATAGAGAATCCCACCGATTCCGCCAGAGAGGTCGGGGCAATCTCCCAGGGGCTAGAGGCCTCTCCGCCTTCGGCGGCCTCCGAACCTCTCGCCTGGCCCACTCTTCCCGCATCGCCCCGTTTTTTGGTAGGGTCGGAGACCGGCCGGCCGGAGCCGGGATTGCCCGATCGTCGCCAAACCCCAAGGAGTTCCCTCACCGATGCAGACCTCGACCACGCCGATGCGCTCGATCCTCCTCACCGCAACGGTCGTTGCGGTGCTGTTCCCCCTGGCTGTGGCGGCCGGGGCGCGCGCCGCGGACCCTGGCCAGGCGGACAAGGAGAAGACCAAGAAGATGACGAAAACCGAGAGTGGGCTGCAATACTACGATGTCAAGGAAGGGACCGGCGAGAAGCCCAGGACCGGCCAGACCTGCGTGGTGCATTACACCGGCTGGCTCTGGGAGAACAATGCGAAGGGCAAGAAGTTCGACAGCTCCAAGGACCGCGGCGAGAAGTTCGCGTTCCACGTGGGCGAAGGTGAGGTGATCAAGGGCTGGGACGAGGGCGTCGCCGGCATGAAGGTCGGCGGCAAGCGGGAGCTGATCATCCCGCCCGACCTGGGCTACGGCCGCCGCGGCGCCGGCGGCCAAATCCCCCCCAATGCCACCTTGTTCTTCGAGGTTGAGCTCTTTGACGTGAAGTGACCTTCGACGAGCGGAAGTCCCGGCTTCCGGCGGAATCGATCGTCCGAGGCCGGGACTTCAGCCGCTCCATCCCCAAGCACCGACGGCGAGCAACTCTGGTTGACCGTAATCGGGAAATCGGTATAGATAGCACCTCGACTTGAGCAAATCCCAGCCGCCGATCTCGAATCGATTCCCACTCGACTTTTTTCGAGTCCCCGGAAGGAAGCCGCCGGCCAGGGTCGGCGCATGGGGGCGAACACTCGAATCCACCGGCTCGGCCCGGTGGACTCCCAGCAAGGACGCCCAAGATGGCACGGAACGGTGTCCCGATTCGATCGTGGTTTCACCTCGGCCGCCCACGAGGCTGGTCTCGGATCCTGGTCCTCATGCTCGACTTGGGGGTCGGTTTGATCCTGACAGCGCGATGCGAGGCAGCCAGGCTTGGCTCCTATCTCACGGCGCAGGACCGTTCTCAAGCTCTGGTCCTCTCGGCGACCGGCACGCCGATCCCGCTTCGGGACCCGGCGCATCCGGACTCGGTGCCGCCCCAGGGGACCGTCCCCGCCTACCTGGCCTTCCCCCTCGGGGGCGGCGAGCACTTGCCCAGCGGCACCCCGACGCTGACAACCGAGCCGCAGGCGGGTGGAACCACGGTTGGCCCGCTGAATCTCAACTCCGTGGTCCAGGCCGAGCTGAACGCAGCCCTCGACACCTCGAAAATGGCTGTCGTGGAGACGCCGAATCGGAACTATGCTGTCGAGTTCCTGCCCCACTCTGCACGAACTCAGGTCCAACTGGCGTCAACGGTGGGATCATCGCCATCGAGCGCCGGCAGGAGCAGCGGGAGCCTGACCACCCCGTCGGGATCCCCATCAACATCAACATCAACATCAACCTCTCAAGTGAACCCCACGATCGAGGGCATCCCGCTCAGCGAGCTGGAGAGTTGGGCCAAGGCGGGGTCGAGCGCGGTGGCCCACTGGACCACGATCGGCGTGAACGACCTGGCGAAGTCGCTCGATCTCGGCAATTCCCAGGCGGCGCGCAAGAAACCGGGGTCGAAGCTCGAGGCCCAGGTGCTGGCTCCGCCTCTGGCCGAGGAGTCTTCCTCCTCCGCGATCCTTCCGGCCGCGGTCCCCGAGCCGAGCACCTGGCTGGTCTTCGGCGTGATCCTTGGCGTGGCCGGGCTGAGGCGATGGGTCAGGGCACCGGGCAAGCCATCGCCAGCGCGGCGACCGCCCAGCCGCTTGCGGCCGCCGAGATGAATTGATTGGGCCCGTGGGGGAAACCGCTTTCGAAATAAGTCTGGAACGGGCGGCTCCGCGACTTGACGAACCAGGAGCCGTCGTCGCGCTGGGCCTTGATCAGGAAGCCCAGGCCGCGTCGGTAGGCGGGCCGGTCGGTGGCCACGCCGCCGGCCAGGTGGAGGGCGACCAGGGCCGAGCCGGTGGCGTAGGCATCGCTGGCCAGGGCACTGGCAGGCACGCGGCCGGCGGAGGCGCCGGGCGTCCCTGCCGGGCCGGGCCCATCGAGCTGGCTCCAGCCGCCGTCGGGCCGCTGGGTGCGGAGCAGGTCGGCGACCGCGGCGTCCCGGTCCTGGGGATCGGCCTCGGCGAGCTTCAGCCCCCAGAGGCGAAAGACCCGCTCCTCGGTCTCGCGCGGCCGGGTCTGCCGCAGCCACTCCAGGGCTCGGGCGCGTCGCGCGGCCGGATCGCGGCCCAGCGCCGGCTGTCCCCGAGCCGGATCCGTGTGGGCCACCGCCTCGGCCGACTCGAAGGCGCGCAGACCCCGCAGCGCCAGCGCCGTGGCCGTGAAGTCGCTGGCCTCCGAGGGAGGACGGTTGCCCTGGCCGCCCCAATGGTCGCCACGGCCGGGAGCCACGGCCAGGTAGTGCGCCACCGCGGCGGTTGTCTCGTCAGGCGGCCAGCCGGCGGCCTCCAGCGCCCAGAGCGCATAGCCGGCCCGGATGACACCACCCGGCTGCCCTTTCCCCCGATGATAGTCCGCGATCGCCGTGTTCAGGTCGGACTCGGTGTGCTCGGCGATGGCGCGGAGCGTCTCGGCCTCGACGGCGAACCCGTGCCGGCGGGCCAGGTCCAGCGCGACGGCCGGAACCGCCTGATTGTGACAGGAGAAACAGTCGCGATGCCGGGGATACTCCCCCACGCTGGCCTTGACCAGCAAGGGCAGAGCACGATTGACCGCCGCGCGGATCGCCTCGGCACGCGGAGCCGCCGCCGAGGCCGGCCCCCTGTTGCCGTCCGCGGCCGCCACGACGCCCGCCGGCCAGATGATCACCCAGCCCACGATTGTGCCTGACCTGCATATCCTACCGCACACTCGCATACAAATCCCCTATCTTAACCTTCGAGTGGCACAATGGTTGCCGGAGTTCCTACAATACTGGTGTCGGCGTCGCACTCGCTTCCTCGCTGGTCTTTCGGCCGGCTGCCGGCCGGCCGCCTGCATCTCGATCCAGGTGAATTGTCGCCGATCCCTGCGGCGGACGATAGGGGCCAGTTGCCGCGCACGCCACGGTCGTGGTGCGCGCAGCCTTAGGGCAACATTCGAGCGAACTTAGGTCCGAATTCGGATCACCCGTGGTCCGGAGCACGCATCCGAGCGTAGAAAACATAAAGGGGCGGCCCAGTGTGAGTCGAAACAAAGCCTGATGTCCGATCCTGGCTCGACTCGCCGCCCAACCCTCGGGCCCGATTCCGGGCTCACCTCTGTGAGGGGGCAACATGCTGCTGTTCGCTATTCGCGAGCCGATCAATGCCGTGAGCCATGGTGCTGGGATGATGCTGGCACTGCCGGTCACCTGGCTGCTGTGGAAACAGTGCGGCGCACGCAATCCTTGCGGACTCGCGCGCGTCTGCACCACGACGAACCCGTGCGTGACCGCGCGCGGCACGTGCCCGACGGCGCGGCATCATCGGCTCAAGGCGCTGTCCCTGCTGGTCTTTGGCATCAGCCTCACATTCTGTTACGCCGCGAGCACAGCCTTCCACGCGGCCCCGTTCCACGGCGAGCCGTCCAGCCTGCTCCAGCGTCTCGACCATATCGGGATCTACTTGCTGATCGCGGGGACGTACACGCCGATCGCCTGGGCGCTGCTCCGAGGCGCCTGGTTATCGGGGACCTTGGCAACGGTCTGGACGATCACCGGGCTGTGTGTCGCGCGGGTCTGGTACGGGGGTGTCCTCCCCATCTGGGTGTCGACCCTGGTTTACCTGGCGATGGGCTGGGGATCCTTGGTCTGCTACCGCGAGCTGGCGCGCGGTTATTCCCACCGGACGCTGCTCCCCCTCCCCTTGGGGGGCGTGTTCTACAGTGTGGGCGCGATGCTGAACCTGGCGAAGTGGCCGGTGCTCAGCCCCGGGGTCTTTGCGGCTCATGAGCTGTTCCACTTCTTCGTGATTGCCGGCAGCGCATGCCACATCGTCTTCATGCTCAACGTGGTGGTCCCGGCACCCGGACCCTTGTTCGCGGCGGCACCGGCTCGGTCCCGACCTCGGGGCGCCCTGCTGGTCCGATGGGTCCGGGCCAGGGCCAGCCGGCGCCTCCGGCAGTGGATGTCCCACGTCCCGCACCCGCGATGGCTCGAGGAGATCCTGGCCGCGGGCGAGACGCTCGACCCCATCACCGCGGAGGGCCCCGCCAAGGTGGTTTGAGGGCATCCCCAACTCGGAGGCTGCTCAACCTGCCGCGCCCTGTCGCATCGGCCGGGCCGATCTAGCCGTGGACGAGAATCCGTTGCTCGCGGCAGGTGCGGTCGTCGGTCGCGTCCAGGTCGACGTGCAGACAGAGCGACCCGCGGAGCCAGAGCGGCAGGCTGGGGAGCGGCTCTCCGACCTTCACGCTCTCGAGCCAGATCTCAAGGCTGGGTTGCCCGTCGCGATCGACCGGCCGATAGGATGTCGCCACCAGCTCGGCATCGAGGGGTCGTGTGGCTTCTGCGCCAAAACGCGTCAGCAGTTCGCCGTGCAGGTCGGCTCGCCGGCTGGTTACCACGTCGACGAACGCCAACCCCAACCCTTGCTGAAGATAAGCCGCGCACTTGGTCAGGAACGCATCGCGGTCGTCGGCCCGATCCTTGTTCGCGGGGCTAACCAGCTCGATCGCGCCGGCCAACCTGGGCCCTCCCTCACGGTCGAAGACCAGGACTTCCACAACGTCCGTGAGGATCGGCAGGGGGATGGTCTGGGTCGGCGCGGGCGCGACCCAACCGTTCCCTCCAGGATCGACAGGCGCCAGGCTCGGGAGGTATTCCAACTCCTCAAACGCCGCGGCGTCGATCTCGATGCCGAGCTGCACCTTGGGTTCGGCGAAATACCCCGCGGGCAATTGACGGTTCAAGTCGGACCAGAGATAGGTCGCCCAGGCGTTGTGAATCGCGGCCGGGGAGGGGGTCGGCCTGGATGGGTTATTCCGAATGGGATGGTTTGCTCGATCGAGCCCAACAGGGATGACTCGTCCCTCGGAATGGGTTAATCTCGGCGGGTGCGGCCTCAAACCATCCATCAACCTCCAAGAGACCCGGAGCGCGACCCCTCACGTGACCTCATCCCGCCGTTCCCGAGCCCCTCTCCTTGCCGGGCTCGCTGGCCTGATCTTCTTGAGCCCGCCTGATCGGTCGCAGGCCCAGGCAGTGAAGGGACAGCCGAAGTCCGAGAAGCAAGCCAGGGCCGCCCCGCGCTACAGCGTGCCGCCGACGTTCTCCAACGTCCCCTACGGCGACCACCCGCGCCAGGTGCTTGACTTCTTCAAGGCCGACACCCAGCAACCCGCCCCGCTGGTCATTCACATCCACGGCGGCGGCTGGATCGGCGGCGACAAGGTCGGCGTGGCGGACCTCGCCCACGGTCGCACCATCGGCTCCTCCCTGTACCGAGGACCGAGCCCCGTCGCGGAGCCGAGCCCAGGGATCGCGGTCTCGGGGAAGCCCGGTTTTCTCTGAGGGCGCGACGCGCTCCACCTCACTTCTTGTGCGAGGCGCGCCCGGACCGAGGATTCGCGCGGCTCCGGCCGCCGCGGCGCCGCCGGCTGGTCCCCCGGGACGACTGACCGTCCTCGGCATGATCACCCTCGTGGGCCTCGTCCTCGGCCTCCTCATCCTCGGCCAGCTCCCCGCCCCAACCCTCAACGCTGTCGCGCGCGGCCAGGGCGCCGTCGACCAGTCCATGGACCATCGCATTGTCCTTGGGGATGATGCGCACCACCAGCATGACGGGGAAGACGACCCCGTAGGAGACTGCATACGAGCTGGTGTAGATCACCCGGCTGACGAAGCGGCCCAGGGCGGGCAGCGCCTCGGTGGCGCCTTGCGCGACACTCTGCACGGCCGTGCCCATCGCATCGGCGGCGTCCCGGAGTGGAGCGGAGGCATCGGCGTGAGTGGACACGGCGTGAGATGCCATGGTTGGCACTCCCTTTGGAGGAAGGAATCTCCCGGCGGCCGTCACGGGGACCGGCCGCCGCGTTGCGAATCCGAATCCTGCGGAAGGAGGCGGAGTCCTGGGCGGCTTCCATCCTGGAATCCACCCTTTTCTCGGAACACCAGGACTGTATGAGTTGGGTAAGTGAGTGTGCAAGAATCGTGCCGTCTCGGTCCCGGTCGCGAGGTCGTGGGCTCGGCTCGCCCCATCGACCTACCGGTGCGGTGCCGTTAGCTTCCCGGCTGTGGCAGGACCGTCCGCGTCCCGTCACCCTCTCCACCTGATCCTCGGCGCCGGCGTCTCTGAGCGAGAATCGAGCCGAGAACCGACGCCCTTCCGGGGTGGGCCGAGCGACAACGGGCTTGCCGCTCGTATCCCCAGGCCGCTAAGATCAAGGCTCCGGCGCCGTAGCCAAGTGGTAAGGCAGCCGCCTGCAAAGCGGTTATTCGGCGGTTCGAATCCGCCCGGCGCCTCTGACGGGGCTTTCGGAGTTTCGGCCTGGAGCGTGCGCGAATTCAGGTGGGTCTGCTGGTCTTGGCCGATAACGGACTGGCGCTGCTGAAGGCCCGCGGCCAGCGAGCCGGTACGCCAACGCCCGCGCTCGCTGCCGGATAGGGGTAGACGGCGATGGAGGCAGCAAACTTATCAAAGGTCTCCAGGTTGCCGCGAAAGCGGGACGATCTCTCAGGGACATCGAGGCGAACAGCAGCCGGGGCCGACTCATGGCGAGGATCCCCCTGGCCGGGAGCGCTCCAGCATGGCGGTCGCCTCGCGGTCGCCGGGGCATTCGGCCAGCACCTCGGCCCAGAGCCGGGCCGCCTCGGCAGGGTCGCCCCGCTCAGCGGCCAGCCGCGCCAGGTTGCGCCGGGTGAGATGCCCATAAATCCCCTGATCGACGCTGGCGAACTGCTCGGGGCGAGTCAGCGTCAGGATGCGCCGCCAGCACGCCTCGGCGCCGGCACTGTCGCCCCCGCGGCGGCGGACCACCGCCTCGCGGAAGAGCAATTCGGCGTCGGCCGGGTCGAGTGCCAGCCCGGCGGCACAGGCCGCCAGCGCCCGCTGCGGCTGGCCCATCATCTCGTGCGCCCGCGCCAGCAGGGCATAGAGCTTCCGCGTGATCGAGTCGGTGGCGGCCGAGAGGGCCAGGCTGCGGGTGAGGAATCCCAGCGCCTCGGGCCATTCCTGCCGCTCGATGGCGATGGCGCCGAGGTTGAACAACACGAACGGGTCATCCGGCCGGTCTTCCCGCTCCTCGTGGAGGATCCGCAGGTCGCGCACCAGCTTCCGGGCCCGGAGCGCCGGGTCCGTGTAGCCGGTGTGCCGCACGATGACGTCGCTCCACTGGACCGGGATGCCGGCCCGCTTCAGGGCCGGCAGGATCTGCTCGTGGACGCGGTAGGTCCAGCGGACCTCCTCGCGGAGGGGGAACAGCCGAACATGATCGACGACGGTCTGGCCGCCGCTGCCGTCGGACCCCGGGTCGCAGGCGCAGCGCACCACGTAGGCGGTCGCCTCGCCCGGGCGCAACCGCTCGATCAGCGCCTGGAGCTTTTCACGTTCGGGCGGGTCGACCACATCATCGGCATCGAGCCAGAAGGCGTACTCGCCGCGGGCCCGCGCCAGGGCGGCATTCCGCGCGGCGGCGAAGTCATCGACCCAGACGAAGTCAAACACCCGGGCGCCGAACTCGCGGGCGATCTCCACCGTGCGGTCGACGCTGCCGGTATCGACGACCACGACCTCGTCGAAGACCCCGCGGACCGACTCCAGGCACCTCGGCAAGTTCTCCTGCTCGTCTCTGGCAATGACCGTCAAACTGACCTTCGCCCTCGATCGGAGACGATCCTCGCTCCATTCAGACATTTTGGAATCTGGAATCTGGGATTGGCCATTCTTCGCCGGCGTAATCTCTGGCCGATCCCCTTTCCATTCGGATATTTTGGCATCGGGAATCTGGAATCTGCCATTCCTCTCTCGGTCCGCCCGCGTTCCCAACGGCGGGGCTCCGGGCCCCCAGGGCCGCAAGGCCACCCGATTGCCGCCGGCTTCGGGCAGTCCCCACTTGGCCGCGAACCGCCGGTGATTCTCCTCCAGGAGTGTCTCGGCATCGACGCCGTTGCCCTGGAACGTCCGGCTGCCGAAGTGGTGGATGAACAGATCGAAAGCCACCGCCAGCTCAAACCCCGCCCGGCGCGCCCGCACGGCCAGGTCATCATCATCGAAGAGGCCCAACGAGAACCGCGGATCCAGCCCGCCGATGGTGTCATACACAGCCCGGGTCATCAGCAGGCAGAAGCCCGAGAGCTTGGCTACGGTGAACCACTTCCCGCGATGCTGGTCCCGCCACCCGCGGGCGAACTGCTCCATGTCCGCCAGGTCACGATAGGGCACGGCCTCGACCAATTGCGGAGGCGTCGCGTAATTGCTCATCGGCCCGACCAGACCGATCCCCCGACCAGGCTGAGGGCGGCCGCACTCCCGTCGCTCGCTCCCGGGATCGTGTGAGTCCAGCCCGTCCCTTTGCCCCCCTTGCGAAGGGGGGTCCAGCCCATCCCTTTCCCCCCCTTGCGAAGGGGGGGTCAGGGGGGGTGAAGCCAAGGCTTCCGCCGTCTCGGCAAGGTAATCGACGATGGTCAACAGCGGAGGATCCGCCGTGGAAGCCCGCGTCAACGCGATGAGCTGATCGAGCCACCCGTCGGTGAGAACCGCATCGTTGTTCAGCAGCACAAGGTACTCACCCCGCGCCACCTCCAGCCCCTGGTTGATCGCCCTGGGGAACCCGGCGTTCTGCGGGTTGCGGATCAGCGTCACCGGCACCGGCGCGGCCTCCTGCACGCCGGCCAGGAAATCGCCGGTGCCATCGGTCGAGCCATTATCGACGACGATCAGCTCCCAGGCCGGCTGGGTGTGGCGGAACAGGGCGCGGAGGCAGAGCCGGGTGAACTCTCGCTCATTCCAGCAGGGGACGATGATGGAGGTCAGCTCGGGGCGTTCAAGCGGGTTCATGGGGCTGCCACTCCGAGGAGCAACGCGATCCCAGAAGGCGAGGAACCACAGATGAACACGGATGAACACAGATCGGAGGGTGGCCTCAGGTCCGCGGGAAACCCCAGCCGGGAGTTGCTATGGTCCCGGGGTCCTCGATTCCCAGCGTGCGGGCCCGTGTCGCCGTGTTCGGCGGCCCTGATCGGGCGAATGACCCAGTTCCGGATCTGTGTTCATCCTTATTCATCTGTGGTTGCAACTCCCTCCCGCGTGCATCGGTAGTTCCGTTTCCCTGCCGAGAAGCGGCCGTCCCACGGCGGCCGCCACGGACGTTTCCGGTTCCGCGTTGCCCAGGACGAAGACGCGTTCGTCGCGATCGAAGACGGCGCACGGCGTGGCGACCGGCAGCCGATGGGCCCACTTCCGGGCGAAGACCTCCGCGCTGGCGGAGAACGCTGCCGGCAGGGCGAGGCTCCGTGAGTTGTGGTGGCAGAGGGCATCCAGCACCACGACCGCCAGGCCGCGTTCGCGGGCCTGGAGGCAAAGATCCGCCCCGTAAAGGTGGAACCCCAGCGCTGGTTCGGCTCGCAGCGGTCCGTCGCGCCGGAGGATCAACAGCAGCTCATCGAGCGTGACGGCCGCCGCCGGGAGCTCGGGACCGTCTCGAAGCAACCGGCCGCGATCGACGACCCGGCCGATCCGCCGGGCGGCCGGCGGCTGTCCCGGCGACTCCACGACCTCGCCGACCCCATAGACTCCGGCGACCCCGATCGGTCCCCACCGCCGTTCGGCCCGCTGGTACTGGTCAACGACCAGCCGGTCCCAGCCGGCCGGGAGGACGACATCCTGGTGCACGCAGACGATCAGGTCGTTCCTGGCTCGTGCCCATCCCAGGGTCAGCCCGGCCGCGGCGCTGGGCGCGTTGCGGACCGCGATGACCTCGTGCGGCGAGCCCGGCCCCAAGCACGGCGAGGCCAGGAGGTTCGCCTTCAGAGTCGCCTCGTCGGATAAACAGACGATCAAGGAGAGCGAGGCTTCGTGCACTGGCGGGACTTCCGAAGTTTTGGATTGAGATCGATCCACGCCCATCGCCGGGATCTCAAGGGCGCTTCTCCCAGATCACCCAATCTGGGTTTGAACGATGGGTCACGCAGGTCCCGACGCGTCGTTGCTTGCACGCAATATTAAGAATGCCTTTATTTATTCCTCCACGGGCGATCTCCAGCCGAATTATGAAGATTTTGTGAAGAATTGGGTTCGTTCGCGCATTTTGCGTTTGTCTCTTCTCATAGTCCCCCGGGATGACGCGCTCGGTGTCCTGGGTTCAGGATGGGCCGCTGTAAAAGATCACACATCGGAAAAGATCGGCCGAATCGGGGGAAAGTTGCATAAATCCCCTTGGATTCTTCCGTTTCAGGTCGCCTCCCCCTGAAACTAGGTGCGTCCCCGTTTCGCATCCCCTGTAAAAGATCACACATCGGAAAAGATCGGCCGAATCGGGGGAAAGTTGCATAAATCCCCTTGGATTCTTCCGTTTCAGGTCGCCTCCCCCTGAAACTAGGCACTGTTTGCAAAATCGCTTTGGCGGCTTCTTTAAGCAGGCTACAGGAGTTTTTCGATCGTGGCGATCATCCACAGAGTAACATAATCTACGGCCAGTTT
>JAJPJC010000505.1 GCA_021324445.1 Isosphaeraceae bacterium | reverse complement strand
GGTCCAACAATCGGGGCACGAACAGCTACGGCCTGCGCCGGCCTGCGGTCGCCACCCAGACCGCTTTCGCGGGCCAGCCCACCACCCCAGGGGCGGATTCCTCAGGGCTGACACGCACGAGGGCGATTTGATCCACGGCCGGATTGGAGATAGAATCGGAATGCTCTGAGCCGCCCTCTCGACCAAAGATGACGAGGGGGGAACCAACAGCGACCTTCATGGTACGATGCACTCCATGCGGAATCAGCCTGGATGCCCAACCCGACGCCGCCTCGGCTTCGAGGGCCTGGAAGATCGCCACCTCCTGAGCGGCGGTCCCTTCGTCGGTCCCCGCCCCGAGGTGGTGATCGCGGGTCCAACTGTGCCCTGGAGCTTCGAACGGCCTGCCGACTTGGCGGCGGTCGAAACCGTGGCCATCGGAACCCACGGGGATCTTTCGACTCCCGGGGGTGGGCCCTCCTGGGAGGGAAGCGGCCTGGCGGACCGGTCGGGAAGCCTGTTTTCCCCGCCGGGTCAGGAACCCTCGTTCGCACCCGTGGCCCTGGGCGTGGCCCTTCCGGACTGGGCTCGGTCTTCCGAGCTGGATCAGGAATCCTCCTTGGCGGCCGATCAACCGGCGTTTCATCTGGGCCCAGGACCGGCTCCGCTGGCGGGGGTTGCTCTGGCCGACCAGTCGGGCCCGAGCTGGGGACCTGGGACCGGGAGCGTTGCCCCGTCCCCATTCGGCGGGGGCCTGTCATGGCGCGGCGGGGGAGGACCGCTGGTCTGGCCGGGCAAAGGGGCGGAGTTCCCCTCCGGGGGGGCTGGCTTCTTCGCCATGGAGAAGGATCCCACCGGCGGGCCCGAACCCTTCTACCTGTTGCGGGCCGAGTCGCAAGCGCCCGAGTTCCCTGGGTTGAACCCGCCAGGATTGAACCCGCCAGGAGCGAACCCGCCAGGATTGAACCCGCCAGGAGCGAACCCGCCAGGAGCGAACCCGCCAGGAGCGACCGGCCTGGCCGCGTACTTCAGCTCGCAGGGGAATCGGCCCGAGCTGAGCGAACCCGAGGCTGCGTCAACACCCCCGGGCAGCCCCTTGGTCGGCAGCAACCCCATGGGACCTCCGTACGGGGTGGCCCCGATCGTGGGGAACACGACCGGACCCGCCAGCGGTGGGCCGTCAGCGCCGCTGGCAACGGGGAGTGGCAGCTTGCCCGCTCAGCCCGGCTCGGTCCTGGATGCCGGCGGCACCGCCGAGCGATCCTGGTCCGCCAGCGCCGCGCGCGACTGGTCGGTCGGGATCGGGACAGTCCCGCCGGGTGTCACTCTGGCGGTGCCGATCCACAACACGGCCGCGCCGACCTCGACCACCCGTCATTGGTCGTTGCGCCCCGCCGCGGTCGGCGACAGCCCCGTCGCCAAGGGTTACGAACAGGGCCTCGCCTTGCAAGGCGCGGACCTGATCACCGCGGCCGTCCCCTTCGATCAGGCATCCCTGGAAGCCGCCCTCGACCAGTTCGTCCGCCAGCTCGACGACCTGGACATCCGACGCCTCGCGGCTGGGGGTCCGGCGCCCATCGCCGTGGGGGTGTTGACCGCGGCTGGCACCGCCGCATCGCTGGAATTGGCCCGGCGGTTCTGGCGGCGCCGGCGGCTGGTCGCCCAGGGGATCGCGGCCGGGTATCCCGTGTTGCGGGAGATCCCGCTGGGATTCCCCGAACTGCCGGGGAGTTGGTCCGAGCGAGGCCGATGAGCCTCGCACACGTCCCGGAGCGGATCGCCACGCCGACCTCCGCCGGCTGAAAGTCGGTCGGGCGTTCCAGCCTGACGCTCCGCCCACTCGGCGAAGGAAAGGGCACTGACGCATGCCGCGACTCTCGTCCGGAGCCGTGGACTCGGCGGGGCGACCCCCCTCGGTCGACCCAGCGGAGGCCACCGGGCCTGGCCAGCCGGAGAGCACCTGGGTCTTGCAGCAAATCGAGGCGATGGCCAGGTCCCGGGCGCAGGGCGTTCCGATGACGGCCGAGGACCTCCTGGCACGACATCCCGGGATCGTCGCCGAGGCTGCCATCCGCTTGATCTACGAGGAAGTCTGCCTCCGCCGCGAGTCCGGGGAAGAGGTCGCGACCTCCGAGGTCGTGGGCCGGTTCCCCCAATGGAAGGACGAGCTGGAGATCCTGCTGGATTGCGACCGCCTGCTGCGCCCCCTGGCTCGGGTCGCGGCGCTGCCGGAGATCGGCGAGGATCTCGGGCCGTTCCGGCTGCTGGCCGAGCTCGGTCGGGGGGCATCGGGCCGGACGTACCTGGCCGCGGAACCGTCGCTGGCGGATCGGCTCGTCGTCCTGAAGGTCTTCTCGGACGAGCAGGATGAGCACCTGTCGCTGGCCCGGCTGCAGCACACCCACATCATCCCCTTGTTCTCGGAGCACACCTTCCCCGACCGCGGTCTGCGGGCGATGTGCATGCCGTACCTCGGCGGGACCAGCCTCGCTCGGCTCCTGGAAGCACTGGCCGGAATCCCGCCGGCCCAGCGCCGGGGCCGGCACATGCTCGAGGTGCTCGACCAGGTGCCGACGGACCGTCCGACTCCCTTCAAGATCGACGGCCCGTACCGCCATTACCTGGAACAGGCCTCGTATGTGCAGTCCGTCTGCTGGATCGTGGCCTGCCTGGCCGAAGGGTTGCAGTGCGCGCATGCCCATGGCCTGGTCCACATGGACGTCAAGCCCTCGAACGTCTTGATCGCAGCCGATGGGCTGCCGATGCTGCTGGACTTCCACCTGGCGCGGCGGCCGATCGCCGCGGGGGAGCAGATCCCCGACCGGATCGGGGGGACTCCCGACTGGATGGCGCCCGAACACCGCGCGGCGCTGGAGGCCGTCAGTCTCGGGAAGCCGGTCCCGCAGGCGGTGGACCATCGGGCCGATCTCTACTCGCTGGGGCTGCTGCTCCGCGAGGCGCTGGGCGGTCCGGCCGGGGGCGGGCCCCACCGAGGCGACGGGCCCACTCGGCCGGCGAACCCGCTCGTCAGCCCGGGGCTGACCGATCTGGTCGCCAGGTGCCTGTCCGAGCGACCTGCGGACCGTTATCCCAGCGCCGCGGCGCTGGCCGAAGATCTGCGCCGCCACCTCAACGACCTGCCCCTGCGGGGCGTGCCCAACCGCAGCCTCCGCGAGCGCTGGCGGAAGTGGCGGCGACGACGACCCGAAGACCTCGTCCGCAGGGCGGCGTGGTCCACCGCGCTGGTTTCGGTCGCGGCGGTGCTCGGGCTGGTTGCAGCGCTGGTCTTCCAGCGCGTGCAGGAGATTCAGACCACTCTCCAGGATGCCCGGGATTTCGACCTGCGCGGCCGGTTCCCCGAGGCGATCCACACCCTCAGCCACGGCCTCGAGCTCGCCGCGCCGCTCCCCTTCGCCGAGCACTGGACGCTGACCCGCGACCTGCGCGCGCAGCTCGACCGCGCCCGGTGGGGCCGCCAGGCCGACGCCTTGCACGACCTGGCCGATCACGTCCGCTTCCGCTACGGAATCGAGCCGCCCACAGCCGGCGAGGCCAAGGCCCTGCTGGCGAAGATCCGGGTCATCTGGGACGCGCGCGATCGACTCCTGGCGCCGAAGACCGGCCAGCTCGACTCGCACCGCCAGCAGCAGATCCGGACCGACCTGCTCGAGCTGGTGACCGTCTGGGCCGACCTGCGGACCCGCCTGGCCGCGCCCGCCGAGGCCCAGGCCGCGCGCGACGAGGCCTGGCAGGTCCTGGAGGAGGCCAGCGACCGTTGCGGACCGAGCCTCACGATCGCAAGGCTGCGCCGCGCCGGCAAGGAGGTTCGGCATCGCGATGGGTCCGCGATCCGTCCCGCACTCGATCCGGTCCCGCTCTCCGCCGCTGACCACTACGATCTCGGTCGTTCCCTGCTGCGTGAGGAAAAGTTCCCGGCCGCTGCCGAGGAGTTCCGGCGCACCCTCGAGGACCGGCCCCTGGACTTCTGGCCCAACTTCTACCAGGGGTTGTGTGCCTACAAGCTGGGGAAGTTCCAGGACGCCTACTCGGCTTTCGGCATCTGCGCCGCGCTGGCCCCAGGCTCGGCCGAATGCTTCTTCAATCGCGCTCGGGCCGCCGAGGCGATGGGACGGGTCGACCAGGCCCTCCGCGACTATCACTGGGCCCTCGATCGCGATCCCAACCTGACTTCCGCGCTTCTGAATCGCGGGATCCTCGCTTCCAGGGCGGGCCGGCACGCCGAGGCTGTCGCCGATTTCCAGCGCGCCCTGGAGACCTCGTCCGATCCCAGGACCCTGGGCCGGATCCACTACAACCTCGCGCTGACCCGCCTGGCGCAGGGCGAGCCCGCCGCCGCCCTGGCCCACGCGGAGCAGGCCCTCGCCCAGGGCTACGACGCAGCGCGCGGCCTCCGCGAGCGACTCCGCCCCGAATCCCAATCTCATCAAGATGTTCGGCCCCTGGACCAAGGACCGCCGCGCGAAGCCGGCCGGACCCCCCGGCAGGGTCGCATCCAGGCCGGGGCGTGAGCCACGGAACCATTGAGACATGCATGGGTCAACACCTCCGTTTTTCGCGCGAGGGGGCAGCGAGTTCTTGAATCCGGCCGATTTCGTCGTATCCTCGTGCTATTCGTTTTGCATCGAGTCAGCGGACCGGGATCGTCTCCCGCGGGTGCGAATCACCTGACCCCGTCCCGAACGGGAGGGTAGGACGCCCGGAGCCCCAGCCCCAACTCGGCCCATCACGGGCCACCCGTTTGTCGACCCGAATCCCACACTCCGCGCCGCAACGACCATCGGGGGGATCAGCATCCATCGATGGCTGTATCCGTCCCCATCTCGTGAGCGGTCGCTTCGAGTAGACCGCGGGCCGACAGACGACCTTGCTGATCGGATCAACACCCGTTCTTGCTCTCATCGTCCTGGCTTCGCATCCGGGAGTGTCACCATGTCTCCCCGAAATCTCCTGCGGCGCAGGCGGCGCAAGCCGTCCGTCCGACCGATGCTCGAGGGCCTGGAGGACCGGGTGGTCCTCACCGCGACGGGGGCGGTCCGGCCGATCCTTCAGGTCTATCACGCCCCCGGCACGTACCCCGAGGGCTTGACGCCCAGCCCGATCGGCATCCTGCCCCAGGACAACGGCTTCACCGTCCCGGTTGGCTACACTCCGGACCAGATCCGCACAGCCTATGGGATCAACAACATCGCGTTTGGGAGCATCACGGGAGACGGCACCGGCCAGACCATCGCCATCGTCGACGCCTACGACGATCCGGCCTTCGTGGACAGCTCGATCAACGGGTCACCGAACCCGGCGTTCAGCACCAGTGACCTGGCCGAGTTCGACAAGGAATTCGGCCTGCCGGATCCGCCGAGCTTCACGAAGTACAACCAGAACGGCCAGACCACCAACTTGCCCGGCACGGACCCGGCCGGGGCCGGCAATATCCTGGGGACCTGGGAAATGGAGGAAGCTCTCGACATCGAATGGGCGCACGCCATCGCCCCGGGTGCGAGCATCGACCTGGTCGAGGCCAACACCGACACCAACAATAACGATCTGTTCACCGCGGTGGCCACCGCGGCCAGCCTGCCGGGGGTCTCGGTCGTCTCGATGAGCTGGGGACTGAACGAATACAACGGCGAGCAGTCGGTCGATTCCACCTTCACCACCCCGAGTGGTCACCCGGGCGTGACCTTCGTGGCGGCCTCGGGTGACTCGGGCTCTCCGGGGTATTATCCGGCCTATTCGCCCAACGTGCTGGCGGTCGGCGGCACCACGCTGAATCTCAACGCGGACAACACGTACCAGAGTGAGACGGCCTGGTCCGGCAGCGGCGGCGGCACCAGCCAGTACGAGCCCGAGCCGGCCTATCAAGGGACCGTCCAGTCCACCGGCAAGCGGACCATCCCCGACGTGGCCTTCAACGCCGACCCCAACACCGGGGTGGCGGTCTACGACTCGTACGACGACACCGACAACAGCGGACCCTGGCTGGAGATCGGCGGCACCAGCGCGGCGGCGCCGCCGTGGGCGGCCCTGATC
>JAJPJC010000464.1 GCA_021324445.1 Isosphaeraceae bacterium | reverse complement strand
GTAGGATGGGGGGCAAGCCAACCCCATTCTATGCTGGAGGGACCTCATGCGTTGAGCCGCTGTTCAAATATATCCTCGTCGACTAAGCTTTTTCGCCAGAGTCGAGTATCCTGGCTCACTGCCGCGCGCACGTTGTCGCACCGAAGTGATCTGCGCTGCGAGCGACTTCGGAATCTTCCATCGGGCGACCTTCTTGATCGGCCGGTAGTGCTCCACGTCGTGCTCGATGGGTTGAGCCTCCAACTTCCTCTCGCAGTAGGCGCATTTCGTGTATTGGAGTCCGATGTAAACCGCCTTGATCTCGCGCCAGAGGCTCGTGAATTCGGGGTCCGGTCCGCCCGCCGCAAGTGCGTTGGTTCGGGTTTGGGCTCTCGCCGACCAACCAGGACAGTGGGCCTCGACCCTGGCGAGCAGGTCGGCTGGAGGGATCGGAAAGCCGATCATTCCGATTCCTCCATTCCCGTCGCCAGCCTCGAGATGAGGAGTTCCGCCGCTTTGTCATCGCCGCGCGCGGCCTCGAGAGCCAAACGGTCCAGTTCTCGCGCCTTGGGCTCGGCACGAGTCGTTGAGAGTCCGAAGAATTCCGAGAGCAAGACCTGGTCGGCGTCGAGGCCGTGGATGCTCTCCTTGAGCCTGCGGGCGCGGGTCGAGTTCGATCGGCCGTTCATCTTCAAAGTGATGATGTTCATCCACTCCAGGCTCCCGGCCACCAGGGGGCTATGGGACGTCAGAATGAATTGCATGCGCGGTAGGGTCCGGGCGATGGTTGAGATCACCCTCATCTGCCAGCGTGGATGGAGGTGCAGGTCGATCTCGTCGACCAGGACGACCCCGCGGAGATCCACCAGCTTCATGGGATCGGGGCGCACAGAGCAGGCGTGGTAGAGCAAGTCGGCCACCCAGCCAATGAATGCCCGGTAGCCGTCGGACATCCAGCGGAAGGGGATTCGCGCCCCGCCCAGGCTAAACAGGTAATCAACCTGCCGTTCCTGATCTCCGGTGAATTTGCAGCGGCTCGGTCTCAGCAGATGATTCAAGAGGCCTTGGACCTCCCGGTAACGCCCGGGGTTGTCCAGTTGCTTCTGGGGCAGCCAGGTCTCCAGCGGGATCAAGGTAAACGACTCTTGGAAGAGACCCTGGAGCCGTTGGCCCCGCTGGAAAGTCAGGCGCGTCCGGGCCGCCATGTCGAGGTTTTCCGGTGCCTCGACCCGTCGAGTGGCCCCATAGCCCGCGGCGAAGAATGCCTCGTTCTTGGACTCGAATACCGGTCGCCACAGCAGTCCCCGGCCACGAACCCATGGGTCATCCGCGGCGATGATTCGCTCCAGCTCACCGAGGCGACTGATTGTGAGGGCCGAATGCAGCCGCTGCCCGGATGCACCCTCCTGGTCGTGGAGGAGGACGTCCGCGTCCAGGGTGGCCTGTTCACAACCCCGTCGGACCAATCCCGGGGCCGCAAGCCTCGCATCGGCGAACGAGGGCCCCAGTGCCGCCATCGCGACCGCCCGGAGGATGGTGCTCTTGCCGGACCCGTTGTCGCCGAGCAGCAAGTTGACGTTCGGGAGCCGCGGCTTGGGGAGCCAGCCTGACCCATTCGCCTCGGGCTTCCCCTTGGTCCGGAACTCCTGGTCCGGGTGAACGAACTCGATGGTCTCATCGACGAACGTCCGAACGTTCTTTAAATTCAGTTGTTCGATGTACATGACGTGGACTTGCTCCCGGGTCGGCGGCCGGCTCGACATGGTCGTCGGGCTGGCTCGTCTGGCCGCGTCCCGTCGTCCCCGACAGCGGGTGGAATCCAGACCCGAACCTCCGCCTCAGTGTACACCAGCCCGGCCGGCCAGGGGGAGGAATCAGAACTCAGGGAACGGACAACGCGGGGCACCGATTCCCCGATTCGCCTTCTCTGCCGTCATCCCCACTTGCCGCCGGCCGGTGGTCCCCAGTATGATACAAGAACCTTCTCTCCCGCGCTGTGAGTGCGCCCTGACCCGGGACCGCGGGTTCGGTCTAGGCCGAGAACGGGCAAAAGGCTTGCAATGCTGCGCGGAGAGGGTATACTAGACGATTTCACGGCTTCGTTGGTTGTTCCCGGTCTCCGTGCCGGGAGCGGGCGGAACCGCAGACGCTGGCGTAGCTCAACCGGCAGAGCATCGGTTTTGTAAACCGAGGGTTGTGAGTTCGAGTCTCACCGCCAGCTCTGCTGCGGGAGCAACAAGCCCCAGGGGCCGATCTTGCGAGCTGCCTCGCGGGACTGCGGCAACCGAGGATGTGCCGAGGGTGGATGGACGCCATTGAATTGAGACGATTCAACAACGGGTGGATACCCAAGCGGCCAAAGGGGCCAGACTGTAAATCTGGTGGCACTGCCTTCGCAGGTTCGAATCCTGCTCCACCCATGTCGCTCCCGACGGGCATGGAACGGATTGGGACCTGATTGCGGTCCAATCGAGGTGGCGGGAACCGGATGCCGCGTTGGACTGCCGAGTTCCTCCCGGACTCGGGAATCCAGGGACGTGCCGGGGAGATGGCCAGAAACCGCGGGTGTAACTCAATGGTAGAGTACCTGCCTTCCAAGCAGGCTACGTGGGTTCGATTCCCATCACCCGCTCTCCCGAGACGTGCCCACCGGGGCTGAGGCGGGGATGCCAGCAAACACCAACCGCGACGGCGTCGCGGCTGACGGGAGCCGGAGACGAACACCGGCCCGCCCCGTGAACCCATCGGGCCGGGCCGGGTCGGAGAGAGGGAGGAGAGACGGATCACTTGCCGCTGCCGTGGCTCAGTCGGTAGAGCGCGTCCTTGGTAAGGACGAGGTCCTGGGTTCAAATCCCAGCGGCAGCTCTCGGGTTTCTCGGGTCTGTTCCGTCCAGGCTTCGGGCGCGAGGG
Source organism: Isosphaeraceae bacterium (assembly GCA_021324445.1). Taxonomy (GTDB): domain Bacteria; phylum Planctomycetota; class Planctomycetia; order Isosphaerales; family Isosphaeraceae; genus JAJPJC01. The sequence goes on along the minus strand of JAJPJC010000464.1, from coordinate 9,859 downwards.
ATCGTTGGGACCAGCGGTGCAGGCCCCGGGCCGCTGGGAGGATCGCCCGGACTGGACCACGTTGGCCCTCAGTGATGCCGCAAGGCGTGGAGCAGTGTGGGGCTGGCCGGGGCGTTCCCGGTGCTGACAACCATCCGTGATGCCGCAAGGCGTTGAGTCCAGCACAGCAAGCAGCAAAGGCGTGGAGCAATGGCAAAGGAAACGTTCACCAGGACCAAACCCCACGTCAACGTGGGCACGATCGGGCACATCGACCACGGCAAGACGACCTTGACGGCTGCCATCCTGGCGGTGCTGGCCGAGCAGGGCAAGGCCAAGACCAAGTCGTACGCCGACATCGCCAAGGGGGGCACGGTCCGGGACGCGACCAAGACCGTGACCATCGCCGTCTCGCACGTGGAGTACGAGAGCGAGAAGCGGCACTATGCCCACATCGACTGCCCGGGTCACGCCGATTACATCAAGAACATGATCACCGGGGCGGCCCAGATGGACGGCGCCATCCTGGTGGTCTCGGCGGCCGATGGCCCGATGCCCCAGACCCGCGAGCATATCCTCCTGGCGCGCCAGGTCGGTGTGCCGGCCCTGGTCGTCTTCCTCAACAAGATCGACCTGGTCGACGACGAGGAGCTGCTGGAGCTGGTCGAGCTCGAGCTGCGTGAGCTGTTGACCCACTACAAGTTCCCCGGCGACGAGATTCCGATCATCCGCGGCAGCAGCAAACCGGCCCTGGACAATCCCTCGGACCCCAAGAACAGGCAGCCGATTCTCGACCTGGTCAAGGCCATGGACGACTACATCCCCGAGCCGGTGCGCGAGATCGACAAGCCGTTCTTGATGCCGGTCGAGGACGTCTTCTCCATCAAGGGCCGCGGCACGGTCGGCACCGGCCGGATCGAGCGCGGCAAGGTCAAGGTCGGCGACCCGGTCGAGATCGTCGGCTTCGGCGCCAAGCGGACCTCGACCATCACCGGCGTCGAGGCGTTCCAGAAGACCCTCGACGAGGGGATCGCCGGCGACAACGTGGGCGTGCTGCTCCGCGGCGTCGAGAAGGAAGAGCTGGAACGCGGGCAGGTCATCTGCAAACCGGGCTCGATCACCCCCCATACCAAGTTCGAAGCGGAGGTCTACGTCCTGAGCAAGGAGGAAGGCGGACGCCACACGCCGTTTTTCAAGGGGTATCGCCCCCAGTTCTACTTCCGGACCACCGACGTGACCGGCTCGGTCCTCAATTTGCTGTCGGAAGATAACACCGAAGCCGAGATGTGCATGCCCGGCGACAATATCAAGATGACCGTCGAGCTGCAAACGCCCATCGCCATGGAGGAGAGCCTCCGCTTCGCCATCCGCGAGGGCGGCAAGACCGTCGGCGCCGGCGTCGTGACCAAGATCCTCGAGTGAGCCGACCCCAGCCGGGCCAGGCCCCTCCCCTCAGGAGCGAGAACCGATCGGGGGAGGGGAGCCGGTCCGGCCGGCCGGCCAGGCCGACTGCCGGCCCCCCTGCTCCCGACGCACCCGGGCAGGATTGGGGCCACCCGCCCAGGCCCGAGCACCGCACCAGACAGCGGTCGCGTGCCCACGCCGGGGCGGGGATCGGCCGGAACTGAGGCCGGTCGCGGCGCCACCATCGCGTGGACGACCCCGTGCCGGGCACCGCCAGGAGCAAGATCATGCGGGAATACGTTTGGCTGGAATGCACGTCGTGTGGGGAGCGCAATTATCGGGTCCAGAAAGAAACCCGGGGCGCCAATCGCCTCGAGCTGAAGAAATACTGCCGGCGCGAGCGGAAGCATACCGGGCACAAGGAGTCACGCAAGAAATAAGCAAGCGGGGTCAAATAAGCAAGCGGGGTCCGGCTGGCTCGGCCTGTGGGGGGTCATCCCCGGCGTCGAGCTCGGCCAGGGCCGGGATTTGGTGGCGAGTTCGAACGGCTGAGCCGTCCATTCCCTGAAGATGAGTGGCCCGGCCGATCGCCAGGCAAGGGGCAGGGGACCCGAGATCGGCACGAACGAGCGTAGCTCAATTGGTAGAGCACCGGTCTCCAAAACCGGCGGTTGGGGGTTCGATTCCCTCCGCTCGTGCTGTCTGGTGACGGCGCGCCGGGCGCCGGGACGAGACCCGACCGCGAGCCTTCCGGGCCGGCTTCGACCCTGGAGCGGCGGGTGAGACCCTCGGACCGGACCGGACCGGACCGACGCACCCGGGGCGCATCGCCGGGCACTCGATGCAGGGCCGCCGCTGGGGAAGGTCCCAGCCGGGTGGGTGGACTGACTGGGCTCACCCGGCCGAGACGAGACGCCAGCCGCCAAACGCGTCCCAGCCCCGGCCGGTCGCGTGGCCTGGGCCCTGTTGACCCAGCCGCCCGATCGAGTTCCTCCTTCCGCAAATGGGACAGGTGCCATGGGTAAAGTCCGAGACGAAGTGGCGGCGTCCCGACCGTCGAAGCCAACCAAGGGAAAACCCGGCAAGGCTCCGCGCGGTCTCTTCGTCCAATTCCTCCTCAACTTGACCCGCACCGACTTGTTCAAGCCGATGCAGGGGCGGTACTCCCGGCTCTATACGGCACTGGGCCTGGGCCTGATCGTGCTGGCCGGGGCCTGGCGGGTCTACGAGGCCTCGATGGAGTCCACCCCGTTCTGGCGGGTCACGCTGCCGGCGGCGTTCTTCCTGGTCCTGGGCTGGGTCGTCTTCCGGCTGGTCCAATTCCCGCCGTTCGCCGAATTCCTGATCGCGACCGAGGCCGAGATGAACAAGGTCTCCTGGACCAACAAGGACGACCTGGTCCGCGCGACGACCGTGGTGCTCACGACGGTGGCGCTGATGGCCCTGTACCTGTTCGTGGTCGACTGGCTCTGGACGTTCATCCTCTGGAGGCTCGGCGTGCTCCAGTTCGGCGGCGGTGGCGGATTCGGGTCGACCGCCTGATGCGATTCGCGTTCGTCCTTTCGAGCGTCCTCGAGTCCTGGATTGGCAGACACCCCAGGCGCGCTCCCCATGCTTCTAGCCCCCAAGGACTCCAGGACCCAGGGACCATGAAAGTTATGAGCCAACCGAACCACGAGTCCCCTGGGCCAGTCGCGCCGGAGCCGACCGAGCCGGCGGAAATACCGTCCCTGGCACCCACGATCGAGGTGGACGAACAGACACCCGATGGCGGGCGGCCTGACCCCGCGGCGTCGGCCCGCGCCCCAGCCGAGCTGGCCCAGGCCCCGGAACCGGCCGCCGGCCCGCCGGCTGACGAGGACGAGCCCCAGCCCGAACTGGTCTGGTACGTCCTCAAGGTCCAGAGCTCGCGCGAGGATACCATCCGCGACGCCTTGCAGCGCCGGGTCAAGATCCAGGGCCTCCAGAAGTACTTCGGTCAGATCGTCGTCCCCACCGAGAAGATCACCGAGATCCGCAATAATAAGAAGCGGGTCGTGGAGCGGAAGACCTACCCCGGCTACATCATGGTCCAGATGGAGCTCAACGAGAAGACCTGGTTCGTGGTGCGCGAGACCCCCGGCGTCGGCGACTTCGTCGGCGCCCACGGCACCCCGACCAAGATGACCGACGCCGAGGTCAACCAGATGCTCCATCAGGAAGAGGAAAAGACCGCCGCCGAGACGCCCAAGGTCCGCATCGACGTCGAGCGCGGCGATCGCGTCAAGATCAAGGACGGCCCGTTCGAGAACTTCGAGGGGACCGTCGAGGAGGTCATCGAGGGCCGCGGCCTGGTCAAGGTGATGCTGATCATCTTCAACCGGCCCACGCCGGTCGACCTCGAGTACTGGCAAGTGGAACGGATCTGATCCGAGTGGCGAGTGAAAAGTGACTCAATAGGTCCCCGCAAAGGGGGAAGCGGATCGAAGCGTCGCCGGAGGGAGCCGGCTCCCACAGGGGTGGAATCCCGGGGACTTTTGTAGGAGGCGGCTCCGTCCGCCGATCCCCACTTTGCTCCAGAAGCGAGCGAACCCGATGGCCAAAGTGATGACGGCGAAGGTGAAGCTCCAGTGCCCGGGCGGCCAGGCAACCCCGGCCCCGCCGGTCGGGCCGGCGCTGGGCCAGCACGGTGTGAACATCGGTCAGTTCGTGATGCAATTCAACGAGCGGACCAAGGAGATGAAGGGGACCATCATCCCGGTCGAGATCACGATCTACTCGGACCGCTCCTTCGAATTTGTCACCAAGAGCCCCCCCGCCGCCGTCCTCTTGAAGCAAGCCGCCGGCATCGCCACCGGCTCCCCGGAGCCGAATAAGACCAAGGTCGGAGCGGTCACCGCCGAGCAGGTCAAGAAGATCGCCGAGACCAAGCTCGCCGACCTGAATGCCCGCGACCTGGAACACGCCTGCCGGATCATCGCCGGCACCGCACGCAGCATGGGAGTGGAGATCAAGGGATAGTGTTCCGTTTTCAGTGTTCCGTGCGGACTTCGACCGAACTCAAACGTTTTCTCACGAGAAGGTCTCGGGATCCCAGCGATTGCGATTGTCCTCATTTGAATTGGCTGAACACGGAAAACCGAACACGGAAAACTGGAGTGCAAGCGACCGATGTCCAAGCAATCGAAGCGTTTCCGTGCCTTGCGTGCCAAGGTGAAGGCACCCGGTCCGGTGCCGTTGCCCGAGGCGGTCCGGCTGCTGAAGACGTTCAACACGACGAAATTCAACCAGACGGTGGAGGTGTCGACTCACCTGGGGATCGACCCGAAGCAGACGGATCAAAATGTGCGTGGTTCGGTGGCGTTGCCGCATGGGATCGGCAAGAGCGTGCGGGTCGCCGTCTTCGCTCAGGGCGAGAACGCCGAGAAGGCCCGGGCCGCCGGCGCGGACATCGTTGGGGCCGACGACCTGGCCCAGCAGGTCAAGGGGGGAACGATGGACTTCGACGTGGCCCTGGCCACGCCCGATATGATGGGGATCGTGGGTCCCCTGGGCCGCGTGCTCGGTCCGCGCGGGTTGATGCCCTCGCCCCGGTCCGGGACCGTCACGACCGACATCGCCGCCGCGGTCCGCGAGTTCAAGGCCGGCAAGATCGAATTCCGCAACGACAAAGGGGGCAACGTGGCGGTGCCCGTCGGCAAGCTCGCCTTCTCGGAAGAACAGCTTACTGAGAACATCAACACCTTCTTGAATTACTTGAAGTCACTCAAACCCGCCGCAGCCAAGGGGACCTACATCCGCTCGGTCACCATCTCGGCCACCATGAGCCCGGGGATCCGGACCTCGGCCTGAGCCACGATCCTGTCGAAGACGATCGATGGCCACACCGCCGGGCCACGCCCGGAAAACGCCACGGGAGCCAACAGGTACAGCTATGAGCAAATATGTCAAAGAGCTGATGATGGACCAGATCAAGGCGGATCTGAACGGCACCCGATCCGTGCTGATCCTGGACCTCAAGGACCTGGACGCGGTCGGCGAGTTCCAGCTCCGCCGCGACCTGCGCAAGAAGTCGATCCGGCTGCGGATTCTCAAGAACTCGCTGGCGCGGCGCGCCTTCACCGAGCTGGGGATGGAGGGTCTGTCGAAGTACCTCGAGGGCCCCTCGGCGATGGCCTGGGGGGGCGACGGGATCGCCGAACTGGCCAAGGAGATCTCGAACCAGGTCAAGAACCTGAAGAAGCCTGCGATCAAGGGGGGCGCGGTCGACGGCGTGGTCGTCGGCCCGGAGCAGGTCGAGGACATCACCAAGCTGCCCAGCCGCGAGGTGCTGATCGGTCAAGTGCTGGGCCTGCTCCTGGGTCCGGCCCGCGAGGCGCTGGCGCTGGTGTCGTCCCCGGCCACCACGCTGATCGGCCAGCTCGAAGCGCACATCAAGAAGCAGTCGAGCGACAGCCAGAGCAGTCCAGGAGAAGCGGACGCCGCTGCCCCCGGTTGATCCGATCCGATCCGACCCGACCCGACCCGCGGCCCCTCGGGCGGGCGGGCCTTCGGCCAAGCCTGGAACCGGCAGCCAAGCGGCCGGCTGCACAGCACAGGCGCGGATTCACGCGACGATCCATGACCCTGACTAGTTGATTCTCCTCACGAAAGGATCCATCCTTCGATGTCCACCGCGGAAGCAACCCCGTTCTCGGATAGCATCAAGAACCTGGGCGACTCCCTGGTCAACATGAAAGTTCTGGAGGTGCTTCAACTGACGAAGTACCTGAAGGAGGCCTATGGCCTGGAGGCCGCGGCGGCCCCGGTGGTGATGGCTGGCGGCGCCGCGGGCACAGCGGCGCCGCAGGAGGCCGCCCCGCCCAAGACCGAGTTCGACGTGGTGCTCGAGGCAATCGGCGCCAACAAGATCAACGTCATCAAGGTGGTGCGTGCCGCCACCAGCCTTGGCCTCAAGGAGGCCAAGGACCTGGTCGAGTCGGCGCCGAAGGAGATCAAGACGGGGATCTCCAAGGAAGACGCCGAGAAGCTCAGGAAAGAGCTGGAGGACGCCGGCGCCACGGTCAAGATCAAGTAAGTTGTCATTGGTTATTGGTTATTAGTCATTGGTGATTCGTCATTGGGATCTGGCTCCCGGCCTCCGGACTGCAGCGCAGGCCCCGAGTCGTCGGGTTCGAGGGCCTGCTCCGCACCACGGGCAGGGCCACGAATGACCAATGACCAATAACCGATGATCAATAACCAATAATTAATGAACCCACGCATGCCGACCCGCCCAGCCCCGATCCCGACGGCACCTACCGACCGCCGGGATCGGGGTCTTGCGGCGCGCCGGGCGGTCCGTAGGAGGGCGACCGCCGAGCCTGCCTGCACCCTCTTCCCCCCATCTGGAGCGCGATCCCATGGCCACCTCGAGTACAGTGCGTCGCATCATCCCGGGCAAGAAACGGAACTTCGGTCGGATCTCCGACGAGTTCCTTGTCCCCGACCTGACCCAGATCCAGACCCGCAGCTACGAGCGGTTCCTCCAGGCGGACCTCTCGGCCGAGGCGCGGGTCGACGCGGGGCTCGAGGGCGTCTTCCGGGAGATCTTCCCGATTGAAAGCTACGACAAGACGCTCAAGCTCGAATACCTGCACTACGACCTGGGGAAGCCGCGCTACGACCCGGACGAGTGCCGGCAGTTGCGCTTGACCTACGGCCGCCCCCTGCACGTGTGGCTCCGCCTCAACAAGGGCGAGGCGACGCTCGAGGAGTCGGTCTACCTGGGGGACATGCCGATCATGATCGGCGGCGGCGAGTTCATCATCAACGGCGCCGAGCGGGTCGTGGTCAGCCAGCTCCACCGCTCCCCCGGCGTGGATTTCGTCGTCGAGATCGAGTCGGGCGACAAGAAGCTGCACGCCTGCCGCGTGATCCCGGAGCGCGGCAGTTGGATCGAGCTCCAGGTCACCAAGAAAGATACCCTGGGCGTGCGGATCGACCAGTCGGGCAAGTTCTCGGCCATGACGCTGCTCCGCGCCATGAGCCCCAAGTATTCCAACGACGAGGCGATCCTCCAGGCGTTCTATGAGGTGGAGGCGGTGGACTCGGCCGACCCCAAGGCGGCGGCCAAGCTCGAAGGCCGCATCGCCTGCGGCGACGTGGTCGACCCGGCCACCGGCGAGGTCTTGATCGACAGCGGCCACACCATCTCCAAGGCCTCGGCGCAGATCCTCGCCGACGCCGGCAACCTCGGCACCATCCTGGTCCTGAAAGATGCCCGCGATCCCCTGATCCTCCAGTCGCTCCAGGAGGATCCGACCTCCGACCACGAGAGCGCCTTGCTGCGGATCTATCAACGGCTGCGGCCGGGCAATCCCCCACAGTTGGAGAAAGCCCGCGAGCTGTTCCACGAGAAGTTCTTCGACACCAACCGCTATCGCCTGGGGAAGGTCGGCCGGTTCCGGATCAACCGCAAGTTCAACCAGGACATCCCCGAAGACCGGATGACCCTCGACCCCGAGGACTACGTCAATGCCATCCGGTATATCCTCAACCTCCGCCGCGGCAAGGGGCACGTCGACGACATCGACCACCTGGGCAACCGGCGGCTGCGCACCATCGACGAGCTGGCCTCCGACGAGCTGCGCAAGGGGTTCCTCAAGCTCCGCCGCACCGTCCAGGAGCGGATGAGTCTCAAGGACGCCGAGGACATGACCCCGCGGTCGCTGATCAACCCCAAGAGCATTAGCGCGGCCATCGAGTACTTCTTCGGCCGCGGCGAGCTCTCGCAGGTCGTCGACCAGACCAACCCGCTGGCGCAACTGACCCACGAGCGCCGGCTCAGCGCCTTGGGCCCCGGCGGGCTCAACCGCAAGCGCGCCGGCTTCGAGGTCCGCGACGTCCACATCTCGCACTATGGGCGGATCTGCCCGATCGAGACCCCGGAAGGGACCAACATCGGATTGATCAGCTCGCTGGGCATCTACGGCGGCGTGGACGAGTACGGCTTCCTGATCACGCCCTACCGCCAGATCAAGAACGGCAAGACGACCGAGAAGGTCGTCTGGATGCGGGCCGACGAGGAGAGCGAGGCCTACCTGGCACCGGCCGATGCCCCGGTCGACGACCACGGCAAGCTCAAGGGCCCCATCATCACGGCGCGGTTCCAGACCGACTTCGTCACCGCCCCGGTCGACCATATCCAGTACATGGACATCTCGCCCAAGCAGATGGTGGGCGTCTCGGCGGGGCTGATCCCGTTCCTGGAGCACGACGACGCCAACCGCGCGCTGATGGGTTCGAACATGCAGCGCCAGGCGGTGCCGCTGTTGGTCTCCGAGCCGCCGATCGTGGCGACCGGGCTGGAGCGGGCCGTGGCCGCCAACTCGGGCATGGTCGTCAAGGCCGCCCAGGACGGCACGGTCACCTACGTCGACTCCAGCCGGGTGATCCTGGACCATAACCAGATCTACAAGCTGCGGAAGTACGTCGGGCTCAACGAGCGGACCTGCCTGAACCAGAAGCCGATCGTGGCGATCGGCCAGCAGGTCAAGAAGGGGGACCTGCTGGCCGACGGCGCCGCCACCTACAAGGGGGAGCTCTCACTGGGCCGCAACGTCCTGGTCGCGTTCCAGGCCTGGGACGGCTACAACTTCGAGGACGCGATCATCATCAGCGAGAAGCTGGTGCGCGACGACGTCTACACGTCGATCCACATCGAGGAGTTCGAGATCGAGATCCGCGAGACCAAGCTGGGGCGCGAGGAGTTCACCCGCGACATCCCCAACGTCTCGGAGAAGTCGCTGCGCAACCTCGACGAGAACGGCGTGGTGCTGATCGGCACCTATGTCAAGCCGGGCGATATCCTGGTGGGGAAGGTGGCGCCCAAGAGCAAGAGCGAGCTGACTCCCGAGGAGAAGCTGCTGCACGCGATCTTCGGCCGGGCCGGCGAGGACGTCAAGAACGACTCGCTGGAAGTCCCCTCCGGGGTCGAGGGGATCGTGATCAACACCCAGCGGTTCAGCCGCCGGATGAGCCTCAGCGAGGAGGAACGCAAGGCCTTCGAGAAGGAACTCAAGGACACGGAGGCGGCCGAGAACGTCCGGATCGCCGATGAGTACAAGCAGATGATCAAGGCGATCGAGGAGGCCACCGGCGCGCCGGTGACCGACCCGGCGACCGGCAAGCCGATGGGCCGCGCCAAGGACCCCAAGGACCTGGTCGAGGAGAGCGACCGGTTCAAGCTCGAGGCCCTGGATATCCGCAGCCCCGAGGCCGTGAACAAGGCGCGCGAGGCCGTCCGCCAGTACGCGCCCCGGATCGAGGCCCTCAAGGACGAGAAGGAGCGGCGGATCAACAGCTTGAAGCGGGGCGACGAGCTGCCGTCCGGCGTCTTGCAGATGGTGAAGGTCTACATCGCGACCAAGCGGGTGATCTCCGTCGGCGACAAGATGGCCGGCCGCCACGGCAACAAGGGGGTCATCGCCAAGATCCTCCCCGAGGAGGACATGCC
>JAJPJC010000529.1 GCA_021324445.1 Isosphaeraceae bacterium | reverse complement strand
TAGGGTGGGTGCAACCCACCAACGCAAAGCCCTGGTAATACTGATGATCGGTGGGTTTCACCCACCCTACGAAATCGACCTCCGACCCTTTCGGAACAGACTCTAAGCCGCGGCCAACTGTGACGAAGAAGGTTCTCAGACTCATGCGCATCACCTGGTACGGCCACGCCGCGTTCCTGATCGAGACGCGGGGTTTGCGGATCATCCTGGATCCCTATCGGTCGCCCGACTGCGGGGGATACGAGCCGATTGCCGAGCCCGCCGACCTGGTGATCGTCAGCCATGAGAACGATCGCTATCATAGCCATCTCGGCCAGATCCTCCCGCCGTTCGAGGTGATCCGGGCCCTCGACTTGCCGCCGGGTGGCACGTCGGTTCGGGGCGTCGGGATGGAAGCATTCCACGTCTTCGAGACGCCCGAGCGGCTGCCCGACGATGAGGTGACGATCGTGCAACTGCGCGCCGAAGGGCTGCGCCTGGTTTTCCTCGGCGATCTGGGGCATCCTCTCGCCGAGCCGGAGCTGGCGCCTTTGCGGGGCGCGGAGATCGTGCTGGCGGCCGCGGGCGGCCCGCCCACGATTGACTATCCCGAGATCCCCGCGCTCCTGGATGCCATCAGGCCGCGGCTCGTGATCCCCATGCACTTCAAGACACCCAAGATCAACCTGAACATCCAGCCCTTGGAGTGCTTCCTGGCGGCGCTGCCGCGCGACCCGATCGAGCGCCCGGGGAGCTGCGCGCTCGAGGTCGCGCGCGCGACCCTTCCCTCGACCCGGACGATCGTGGTCCTCGAACACGCCCGGTGAGGCGCCGGCTCTCCACGGCGTACGGAACCGGCTCAGGTGAGCTTGGTACTTCCGATGCGGCGCGAGCCCGCTGCCAGCCGACGTGCTTATGAGAAGCGATACCGAATCCTGGGCAAGGTGCCCGCGGGACCTCCCAAGTTTCTCTGATTGTTCAGATTCGGCTGATCGATCCATCTCGCCGAGATTGCCTATCATTGGGTTCGTTTGATCAGTTTTTGCGCGGGACATCCGGGTGCTCAGAATCTGTTGCCGATCCATCTTGCCGAGGCTGCCTATCGCTGGGTTCGTTTCATCGATTTTCGATCGCCGGTCGCAATGCCTCAAGCGCCCTGGGCTGCTTCTCATTGACGGCGGCGCGTACCATCTCCGGCAAAGATTATAGGGTATTTGCGCGATTGGGCGCAGCGATTCGGATAATTGAGGCGGAAGAGGGGACCACGCGGTGCTCACGTCCCCGCTCCGCCAGGCTGACTCCGGCTCGGACCGGCTGGGCTCCGCCCCGCGGCTCCGCCGCTCAGCCGGCCGAGCCTCCGCAGCCCGGCCCCGCTTCCGTAGGTCAGGCTTTTAGAGTCTGTCTCAGAAGCCCGGTCTGACAGATGATCGGTGGGTTTCACCCACCCTACGACAGCGATTTCCAACCCTTCCGGGACAGACTCTTAGCCCGACTCTTTTCTGCGTCAGGCTGGAAAGCCTGACCTACTGGGCTCAGCGGGGGGACTGAACTCGGGCCAGGCGGAACCCCACGATGAAGTCCCGGAGGTCCGGCGAGTCCCTGCCCCGGTTCGCCGACCGGCAGCGGCGCGGGTAGTCGCCCCAGCTCCCGCCGCGGAACACCCGCAGCGCGGCCTGTGAACGCCCGCGCGCGTCAACACCCCCCGCCAGCGTCTTCCCGTACCAATCCGCGCACCACTCCCAGACGTTTCCGTGCATGTCGCACAGACCCCAGCGATTCGAGGTCTTCTGCCCGACCGGATGAGTCGATAAATTGCTATTGGCTGTGAACCAGGCGTACTCACCGAGGCTCGTGTCATCATCACCGAAGGAGAACCGCGTCGTCGTTCCCGCGCGACAGGCATATTCCCACTCCGCCTCGGTTGGGAGGCGATACTCCCATCCCGCGGCCAACCGGCCCGCCTGGCGTTCAGCCTCGGTGAAGCGGCGGCAAAAATCGCTGGCTTCATCATGGTTCACGTAATAGATGGGATGGTCCGGACCCTCACCATACAGCGACGAGCTGTTCGCCTTAGCCTTCTGATCCTGGATCATCGTGCCCATGACCTGCTGCCACTGACTCTGGGTCACCTCGAACTTGCCCATCCAGAACCCGCGGGTCAGCGTGACGGAAACCGGGCCGTTCGCGTCGCCTTCGCCGTCGTAACGTCCCGGCTCATCCTTGGGGCTGCCCCTTCGAAACGTCCCTGGCGGGCACCAGCAGAATCTCATCTTCAAGCCGTTATCGTTGCGCTCCTGGCCGGGGCGGGTTCCATCGAGCGGGATCGAGCCGATCCGGTCCATCGGGGGCCGGGACGTGTCAGCCGTTGTTCGGCTGGGTTCGGGGTTGGCGATTCGTAGCCGCCGGGCCAGCACCGGCGTGGCGATGAGGTTCCTCAATTCGTGAGGCGTCTGGAGCCGGCCGTCGGATCGCGTCGCCCGAGAGCGAGCGTGTCACGCCCCGGTGCAGGTCGGGGTCGTCGCGGCAGGCGTCCACCATCAGCAGGTTGATCCCGCCCTCGCGGTCCAGCCGCTCGACCAGCCGGGTCAGGCTGATCATCGTCGCGCCCTTGCCGAAGACGGCGTCGACCGGGCAGAAATAGGCGTCGCTCAGCTCCTTGCCCCGCTCGTCGCGGACCGGCTTCCCGGCGTCGTCCTCCAGCGGCATCTGCACGCCGTGTCCGGCGAAGCCGATCACGACGACGTCCTTCGCCTTCCGCCCGCTCAACACCGCCCCAAGGGCGCTTTCGATCCCGGCCTTGGTCGCCTCCGGTCCGGTCAGGATCCGGACCGCGAAGCCTTGCTCCTTGAGAACGGTGGCCAGATCCTGGACGTCGCGCTCGGCGAATTGCAGCGGCCTGTCCACGAAGATCCGGATCTCACTCCTGTTGACGCCGACCAGGAGGGCGACCTTCCTGGGCTCTGGGTCCTCGGCGGCGCGGGATGGTTGTGCGGCCCACGCGAGCGCCATGGCGAGTCCACCAAGCCAGCAACCCACGATCACGATTCGTGCGGACATGAATTCTTTCCCCCGTCGAATCTGGAGAACCTGTTCGGGGATTTGTCGGAGGAGCCGCGGACTCCCGATCGTGGGCGGTGTCCGCGATCGACGCTCCGGCCGAATTCACGTCACTCTAACCATCCGATCCTCGGAGGGGAATCCTCCATCCATCGGAGGAATCGGATTTCCGGGATCCCGGATCGTACCCCGGAAGGAAAACGGACGGACCGCGCGATTCTTCCCCAATTTTCGCCGGCACGAACGGAGGTCGGGCTTTCCAGCCTGCCGCTCCGGGAATGTGAGGCTGGAAGTCTTCCCCAGTCGCGGACCATCGTCGTCCTCGAGCACGCCCGATAGGGTGCACGAATCCCTCTGTTCAGGTTTTCAGCTTCTGCTACAATCGGGCTGGTTTCTCCGATCGGCCCGGCCTGACTCGATGGGGGGCCAGGCGGCTCCGCCGGTCCCGATCACGACTCGCAGGGAGGAGGATCGCGCGATGGCGACAGCTCCCCGTACCACGCGGGAAGTCGATTATCCCACCTCGGACGGCAAACCGATGGCCGAGACCGAATTGCACTGGCAGGTCATGGTCGATGGCGTGGAGACCTTGCGCGACTTCTTTGACGCCGATCCCATGGTCCATGTCGGCGGCAATCTGCTCCTGTACTACGAGCGCGGGAACAAGCGCAAGCACGTCTCCCCCGACGTCTTCATGGTTCGCGGCGTACCCAAGCTCCCGCTCCGCGATTACTACCTGCTCTGGGAGGAAGGGAGACCGCCCGACGCGGTGATCGAGATCACCTCGAAGACGACGAGACGGGAAGACCAGACGAAGAAGCGCGAGATCTACCGCGATGTGTTGAAGATCACCGAGTATTTCCAGTTCGACCCGACCGAGGATTATCTCAAGCCGTCACTCCAAGGGGTTCGACGGGTCGGGGACGAATACGTCCCGATCGAGCTGGTCGACGGCCGGCTGCCGAGTGCCGTCCTGGGCCTCCACCTGGAGCGGAGGGGATGGGAGTTGCGATTCTGGGATCCCACTCGAGGCGTCCATCTCCTGACTCCCAAGGAGCAGCGGGAATCCGCCCGACAACGCGCCGAACAGGAGGCACAACGCGCCGAACAGGAGGCACAACGCGCCGAACAGGAGGCACAACGCGCCGAACAGGAGGCACAACGCGCCGAACAGGAGGCACAACGCGCGGCGGCTGCCGAAGAGCGGGAGGCGATCGAGCGTCAGGCCGCCGCGGCCGTGCAGCAGGAACTCCAGGCTGAGAACGAGCGCCTGCGCCGGGAGCTGGAGGCCCTGCGGCGCGGGCGGGGCGGTGGGCAGGAGCCTTGATCTCGGGGGCTCATGCGGCTTGAGCTGCGGCCAGCCGCTCCTGTAGGTCAGGCTTTCAGCCTGACCTACGGGGCTCAGCGGGAGGACTGGACTCGGGCCAGGCGGAACCCCACACCGCGGCCCCGGTGAACCGGCGTGAACCTGAGGCGGTACGCCGACCGGCAGCGGCGCGGGCTGACGTCCCAGCACCCGTCGCGGATCACCCGCAGCGCGGCCTGGGAAGGCCCCGAGGGGTCGACACCCGGCGACTGCTTGTAAGAATCAGCCGGATACCCGTCCCGGCACCACTTTCAACCCGGGTCGCCGATCAAGAGGAACGCCGCCCAGTAATAGGGGTGCTCGTAAGGCCGCACGCCGGCCGGCCTGGGAGAGTGCCCGGCCTTCGCTGCCGGGATGCCGCTGGCCTTGGCTAGTGGTCGCACCTCGCCTCGATCGAGTGCGGCCAGCTCGCTTCCCACGTCGTCGAGCGTCAGGTTCCGCAACCACTCCTTGGCTTCGTGGAGCGCCTCGGCCTTGGGCATCGGGTTTGCAAGTCCCGCGCGCTTGCCAAGCAGATTCCGGTAGAACCGGGTCATCAAGAGCGACGTGGCCTTGTCGTCCACGCGCCACAGGCTCAGGACGAGACTGCGCGCTCCCTTCACAAAGAGCGCCTGCGCAAAGCCCAGATAACCTTCTCCGACGGCATAGCGGCCCAGGCCGCTCTCGCACGCCGACAGCACCACGAGATCGGCGTCAAGGTCCCACGTGCGCACGATCTGCTCGGCCGTGATCTGGCCATCCGGCGCCGGTTCGAACAGAGCCGCATCGGCCGCCGCGGCCGGTCGCTCCGGCTCGGCGGCCAGGAACACCGCCGAGCT
This sequence comes from Isosphaeraceae bacterium, assembly GCA_021324445.1. Taxonomy (GTDB): domain Bacteria; phylum Planctomycetota; class Planctomycetia; order Isosphaerales; family Isosphaeraceae; genus JAJPJC01. The sequence continues at coordinate 22,769 of JAJPJC010000529.1, read as the reverse complement.
GAGGGCGACACTGCGGTTGGTCTGGCCGTGGGTGGCGAGATGGAGGAAGCGGTAGCCTTTGAGCGCGCCGGATTGGGCCAGGCGCTGGACCGTCGACTCGGTGGCGTCTGGTCCGAGGAGGGTTGTGGTCTGCTCCCCGGGGAACAAGGCGGCGATCGCCTGGACCTCGCGGCGCGTGCCGGGCAGGGGCGCCAGGCCCTCGCCACGGAGCTGCGAGTTGAGGACCGTGGCCGCCTCAGGTTGCGCCAGCACGACCGGGGCGAAGGGGCGGCTGGGGCTGGTCTGGATGCCCAAGGGTCCGGGGGCGATCTCCAGCGTGCGGATCTCGCCGTGACGCCACAGCTTGACCGGCACGCGGATTGCCTTGTTGCCCGCGGGGACAATGGCCAGGTCGTTGAGGTTCCGAAGCGGCTTGCGGTTGTACTCCAGGAGCACGTCTCCCACCTTGAGATCGAAGATGTCCCCGGTGCCATGCGGTGCGACGGCCAGGATTTCCAGGCCGGAGTCGGGCGGTGTGGGAGCGGATTGGCTCGGTGCCGGCCTGGGGAAGGCCGGATCGGCTAATGCCAGCAGTCGCAGCGGCGAGGGCTGGCGCGGTCGCACCGCGATTAAACGAGCGAAGAGCGAGCCTGAGGGCGCGTAGCTGACGATGGGGCGCGGCGCGTCCGCGGGCAAGGCCGCAACGAGCACCTCGACCGGGATCGCGGCCAGGCCCTCCGAGGGGAGCACGACCAGGTGCCTGACGCCGCGGAGATGCGGCAACAGGGGGCCGAATCGCTGCCGCGCCACCATGGCGGTCAGGTCGCGCCAGCCCGGCTCACGGGCCGCGATCGCTCGTTGACATTCCCAATCGCGCCGGTGGTCTTCCGGCGTGCACGTGCCGTCGGGACCGTGGCCGGGCGTCTGGACCCAGACCGGCTCGCCCGTCGTGCGGACCAGACACGCCCAGTGCCGGCCAACCTGGTCCAGCCAGCCGACCAGGGCCGCATCGGCGGGCAGGGCCTTCTGGATATCCGCCAGCGGCGACGGCCTGCCCGCGCAGGCCTGGTACTGGTGATCCAGGGAGTTCTGGAGCTCGACCCACTGGCCGCGGAGGGCACTCTGCTGGCTGCGGATTTGCTCGAGCCGCGCGTCTTGTTCCTGGGTGCGGTGGGCCAGGGCGGTCATTCGGGCGATGCCCTCGTCGAGCCGCTGGAGCCGGCGGGCCAGTTCGGCCTCGCGGCTGCGTTGCTCGGGCTTCAGGGGCCGAAGCTGACGTGCCGAGACGTCATCGAGCAAGCCGCGGGCGAGCCCGGCCTCCCACCGCGCCCAGGCCTCGCGTGGCTGGCCCGCCCGGGCGAGGGCGGCTGCCAGCGCCAGCACGGGAGAACCGCCGGCGGCCGCCGACCGGTCCAGTCCCGAGACGCTCCACGCACCTCGGATGCGCTCGACGATCGCGGCGGCGGCCGTCCAGTGGGAGATCGCCTCGGCAAGCTTTCCCTGGGCATTGAGGTTGTACGCCAGGGCATTGTGGCTCCCGGCGGCATCGGAGGTATCCTGGCCCAGCACCCTCAGCCGGATGGCCAGCGCCTTGCGAAACAGCGGCTCGGCCTCGGCGTATTTCCCCTGGTCGCGCAGAATGCACGCGACGCTGTTGTAGCTCGCGGCGGTGCTGGGATGGTCTTCTCCGAATGCCTTGAGGCGAAGGGCCAGCGCCTTGCGAAGGAGCGGCTCGGACTCGGCTGCCTTCCCCTGCGCACCAAGAAGGTCATACGCGAGGTCGTCATAGCTCTGGGCAGTGTCGGGGTGGTCTTCTCCCAGCACCTTCAGGCGGATGGCCAGTGCCTTGCGATCCAGCGGACCGGCCTGGGCGTAGTTCCCCTGGCCGCGCAGATTGGAGGCAATGTTGGCGTACGTCAAGGCGGTTAAGGGATGGTCCTCCCCGAACGTCTTGAGGTGAACGGCCAGCGCCTTCCGATAGAGCGGCTCGGCTTCGGCGTATTTTCCCTGGCAACGCAGGTTATAGGCGACATTGTTGTAGTTCCTGGCTGTCTCGGGGTGGCCGGCGCCCAGGACCTTGAGGTGGCTCGCCAGCGCCTTGCGGAAGAGGGGCTCGGCCTCGGCATGCCTCACCTGGTTGGTCAAGCTGTACGCCACGTTGTTGTAGCTTGTGGCGGTGTCGGGGTGGTCCTCACCCTGCGCCTTGAGCCGGATCGACAGGGCCTTGCGATACAGGAGCTCGGCCTCGGCGTATTTCCCCCGCATATCGACGTTGAACGCGAGGTTGTTGTAGCTTGTGGCGGTTTCAGGGTGGTTCTCGCCCAGCGTCTGGCGGCGGATCGCCAGCGCTTTTTGGTGGAATGGCTCAGCCTCGACGTGTTTTCCTTGCTCGTCCAGCATGGTTGCGAGGTTGCCGTAGCTTGTGGCGGTGTCGGGGTGGCTCTCACCCAGCAACCGGAGCCGGATGGCCAGTGCCTTGCGATAGAGTGGACCCGCCTCAGCATAGTTGCCCTGCATATTGAGGTTCTGTCCGAGCCAGTTGTAGCTTTGGGCGGTGTCGGCATGCTCCTCGCCCAGCGCCTTGAGCCGGATGGCCAGTGCTTCACGGAAGAGCGGCTCCGCGTCGGTGTACCGGCCCTGGTGATCGAGGTTCGTCGCCAACCCAAGATAACTGCCGACGGTGACTGGGTGTTCCTTACCCAGCGCCTTGATCCGGATGCGAAGCGCGCCGCGGTAAAACGGCTCGGCCTCGGCGTGCTTGCCCTGGGAATGAAGGCTGGACGCAACACCGTCGTAGCTGATGGCGGTGGCCTGGTGGTCGGGACCCAAGACCTTCAGGTGGATGGCCAGTGCCTTGCGGCAGAGAGGCTCGGCCGCGGTGGATTCTCCTTGCAAGTGCAAGACGGCCCCCAGGTCGCGGTAGCTCATGGCGGTATAGGGGTCGCTTTCGCCCAGCACCTTGACGCGGATAGCCAGACCTTTACGCATGAACGGCTCGGCCTCGGCAACTCTCCCCTGCCAGCCCAAATCCACCGCGAGCCACACACAACTTTCGGCCGCCGCGCGATGGTCGTCACCCAGCCACCGGCGGCGTTGTTCCAGCGCGCTGCGATCGAGTCGCTCCGCTTCGATGTACCGGGCTTGCTTTCTCGCGGCCAGGGCACGGGTTTGACTCTCACGCGCCGAAGCCACCGCGCGGCGGCCTTCTTCGGGCATCGCCGCGATTTTCCGCAAGTCCTCCACGTCCCGCTGGGCGTCGGCCGCCTGCCAGTGATCGGCACCCTGAAGCCGCGCCCGGAGCTCCACCGCTCGGAGCGCGGGTCCGACCGCCTCGGCGAACCGGCCCTTACTTTGCAGATCTGCGATCTCCTGCTCCCACTTCTCAACCTGTGCGGCGGCCTCGCCAGTCAGGTACCGCTTCCAGGGCGGTGTGTCGTTCGCTGGCCCCCGGTCCGGCTGGGCAGCAGAATCGACGGTCAGGGCGAGGCCGGCAACGATCGCGATCAAGAGCCGCAGGTGCGGGTGGTCGGAAATCAGAATCGCGTGGGGTTTCATCAAGGGCCTCCAGCTCCCTGTTCGCACGCCCGGCGTAGAACGCCCACATGACTCATGACGAATGACCAGAGGGCGTGATGCCGCGCGCCTTGGGAAGAATGGTGAGAACCGTATCGTTGGCGTCGAGGGGGACTCCGGCTGCGCTGCTGACCCCGTTCGGGGATGCGGCCATGACCTGGATCCGACCTCCCGCGGTGAACTTCGGCTTCCCCTGGATCGTGAGCGTCACCGCCTGGGTCGCTGGGTTATAGGCCGCCGTGACGTCGACCGGCTGGAACACGGTGGTCTGCTTTTTCTTGACTCGCTTGATCACAGCCGAATCGACCTGATAATCGGCGGTCAAGCCGGCGGTCGCCGGATTCATCGCGGTGCTGTAATCGAGCACGAAGCCGACGAACACCGGCTTGCCCGCCGGCTTCCCTTTCTTGTTCTTCTTCTGGCTGGTCAGGACCAACGCGCCGATGATCGTGGGTGCCGGGGTCGGTGTGGGGATGGGGATCACGTTGAGGGGAGGGGTCGCGGCGGCGGCCAACCCGCTCGCGGTCGCCTGGATCGCGGCGCCCTGGGCGGCCGAATCCACCGTGAGCCCGGCGAACGTGGCCACGCCATTCTGGGCCTGCACCGTGGTGGTCCAGGCCGGGTCGTTCGCGAGGGTGACCGTCACACTGCCATGGAAGGATGGGGAGACGTTCCCGTAGGAATCCTCGGCCGAGACGACCAGCGGGAACGCCTGGCCGGGCGTGATCGGGTCAGGCGGCGGAGTCGTCACCACCAGTTGCGTGGCTGCCGCCGGGCTGACGGTGATGGTGCCGGAGGCCGCCGGGCTCAAGCCGACGCCGGTGAACTGGAGGGAGATGGTCTGGGCCTTGGTGTCGGCCAGGTCGGCGAAGTCGGCCACGCCACCCGAAATGATCGCAGTGATCGTCCCCTGGAGCGGGCCGGTGCTGTTCTCCAGCGCCGCGGTCACAATCCCGCTGTTGTCGCCGGTCTCCAGGTTGCCGTACTGGTCTTCCACGTCGATCACGGGCTGAGTCGCGAACGGCTGACCCGCCGTGGCGGTCGCGGACGGCTGGGTCTGGATCGCCAGCTTGGCGGCCGCCGCCGGGCTGACGGTGAGGCTGGTTGAGGGTCCGGCGGTCAGGCCCCCGCCGGTGAAGCGCAACGACATCGTCCCGGCGGTGTCATCGGCGAGGTTGGTGAAGGTGGCCACGCCCCCCCTCACGGTCGCGGTCGCCCCCGCGAGCTGGGCCGCTCCCGCACTCGGAGCGGCCGTGATCACGGTGCTGTTGTCGCCGGTCTCCAGGTTTCCGAAGGGATCCTCCTCGTAGAGGACCGGCTGGGTTGCGAGGGCCTGGCCGGCCGTCGCGGTCGCGGCTGGTTGAGTGTGGATCACCAGCTTGCCGGCCGCCGCCGGGCTGACCGCGATCGGGTCCGTCGTCGCCGCGGTCAGGCCACCGCTGGTGAACTTGAGTGTGATCGTCTCCGCCAGGTTGTCGGCGAGGTTGGCGAAGGTGGCCACGCCGCCGCTGACCGTGGCGCTGACTGGCCCGCGGAGCGGGCCGGTCCCACTGGCCAGTGAGGCCGTGACCAGAGTGGTGTTGTCGCTGGTCTCCAGGTTGCCGTACTGATCCACTTCATCGAGGACGGGCTGGGTCCCGAACGCTTGTCCGGCGGTCGCGGTCGCCGACGGCTGGGTCTGGACCACCAGCGCGCGGGCCGCCGCCGGGCTGATGAGGATCGTTGTCGACGTTGCGCCGGTCAGGCTGCCGCTGCTGAATCGAAGTGCGATCGACCCGGCCTTGTCGTCGGCCAGGCTGGTGAAGGTGGCCACGCCACCGGCGACCGTGGCTGTCGTCCCCTGGAGCGGGCCGGCGCCGCTGTTCAACGAGGCGGTGACGACCGTGCTGCTGTCGCCGGTCTCCAGGTTGCCGTAGGGGTCCTCTTCCTCGATCACCGGCTGGGTGGCCAGCGCCTGGCCCGCCGTCGCCGTCGCCGACGGCTGCCTCTGAATCACCAACTGGCTGGCCGCGGCCGGGCTGACGGTGATGGTCCTGGAGGTGATCGGGCTCACTCCGCCGGCGTTGGTGGTGAACGTCAGCGCGAGGGTCTCGGCCTTGTCGTAGGAGAGTCCGGTGAACGCCGCCACGCCGCTGGCGAGCGTGACCGTCAGATTGGTCCCCTGGAGGCTGGCCGTCCCCGTGCTGGCGGCGGTCACCGTATGCGTGCTGTCGCTGGTGACGACGTTGCCGAACCGGTCTGCTTCCTGGACCATCGGCTGGGTGGCGAAGGACTGCCCGGCGGTCCCGGTCGCCGACGGCTGTTGCGTGATGATCAACTGGCTGGCCGCCGCCGGGCCGATCGCGATGTCGGCGGAGGTCACCCGGGTCAGGCTGCCGCTGGTGAAGGCGAGTGCGATCGTCTCGGCCATGTTATCGGCCAGGTTGAGGAACGTCGCCACGCCGCCGGTGACCGTGGCGGTCACGGTTCCCCGGAGCGGGCCGGCGCCGCTCTGGAGCGCCACCGCCACGACCGTGCTGTTGTCAGCCGTCTCCAGGTTGCCATAGCGATCTTCCTCGTCGATCACAGGCTGCACGGCGAACGCCTGCCCGGCCGTGGCCGTTGCCGAGGGCTGTCGCGCGACGATCAACTGGCTCGCCGCGGCCGGACTGACGACGATCGTACGGGTTGGCAGCGAGGTCACGCCGCCGCCGGTGAACTGGAGCGTGAGGCTCTCGGCCGTGTCGGCGGCCAGGCGTGTGAACGTCGCCACGCCGCCCGAAACCGTGGCCGTCGCCCCTTGGAGCTGGCCGGCGCCGCTGCTCAACCCGGCGGTCACCACCGTGCTGTTGTCGCTGGTCTCCAGGTTGCCGTACTGATCGGTTTCCTCGATGACCGGCTGGATTGCAAACGCTTGCCCGGCGGTGGCCGTCGCCGACGGCTGCGTCTGGATCACCAGCTTGCTGGCCGCCGCCGGGCTGATCGCGATGTCGGCGGAGGTCGCCCGGGTCAGGCTGCCGCTGGTGAAGGCGAGTGCGATCGTCTCAGCCTTGTCATCCGCCAGGTTGGTGAACGTCGCCACGCCGCCCGAGACCGTGGCCGTCGCGGTCCCCTGGAGCGGGCCGGTGCCGCTCTCGAGGGCCGCGGTCACGACCGTGCTGTTGTCGCCGGTCTCCAGGTTGCCGTACTGGTCCTCCTCGTCGATCACCGGTTGGGTGGCGAACGCCTGGCCGGCCGTCGCCCTCGCCGAGGGCTGCGTGTGGATCACCAACTGGGAGGCCGCCGCGGGGCTGACGGCGAAATTGTTCGACGGCAGACTCGTCAGGCTGCCGCTGCTGGCCTCCAGGGCATAGCCGCTGCCGGCCGCGTCCAGTGTCAAGCCGGAGAAGGTGGCGACGCCATTGACCACGGGCTCCGTCACCGGCCCGCCCAGCGTGCCGTCGCCGGGGTTGTTCGCCAGGGCGATGGTCACGCTGCCATTATAGCTGGTGATCTGGTCGCCGAGGTTGTCCTCGACGGCGACCGTGAGCCCGAAGGTACTGCCCGCGGTGACGCTGGCAGGCAGCGGGGTGGTGATCGCCAGCCGGGTTGGTAGACCGTAGGAGGCCAGGTCGGGGACCAGGAGATTGGCAATCGGCGAGCCGCGGCCGGTGACTTCGTCGTAGCCGGCCCCGGCACTGAAACCATTGTAACCGGACGTGATGTCATAGAAATCGCTGGCAGGCAGGCTGTACAGGGCCTGCAAGGTTTGCATCGGATTGGCCGTACTATTGAAAGTCGAGCCGCCAGAGAACACACGTCCCTGGTTGGCGATGGCGATCAGGCCGGCCCAGCAGGGACTGCTCAGGCTGGTGCCGAAGGCATCGTAACCCAGTTGGCCGTTCTGGTAGACATCCACCCCGCTCTCCTGGCTGGCGTCGAACGACACGTCGGGAGTGGTCCGGGATCCCGTGCTCTGGAAGGGGAGCTGGTAGGAAGGCTCGGATTCGAACCGGGTTGGCCCGCCGGTGCTGGCCCAGGCCTGGGCGGCGCCGAGGGCATCGGCAACCACGGTGCCGTTTGCGGATCTGGCATTGAGTACGACGGTCAACGTGCCATCGCCAGTCGCATTCAGCGTGGGGAAGAAGACGCCCAGCTCCTGGAATCGAGAGCCGCCGGCCGCGGTGCCGGCCGGAGCTTCGGCCTGATTGACGACGACTGTTCCCAGGATCGTTCCGGACGCCTGGGTGCCGTCGTAGATCGTGTACGTCGCATTGGTCGCATTCGTGGGACTGGCGGTCCAGGTTGCGGACACCTCGGTTCCCCAGCCCGTGTTCGCGGGAGTAATGGAGATGGTCCAGGCCGCCGAGCTGGAACTCCCGCCCGCCGCGGTGCTGTAGGTGCCGCTGAAGCCGCCCGATTGCGCGACCCACGGACCACTCTGGGTGTAGGAAACACTGCCGTGGTCGACGGTGCTCGCCGGGGCCGGATAACTCCAGCCGGTTTCGCCGCCGTACCCGTCGTTATTCACGGTCAGTTGCGTGCCGCCGACGGAGACCACATACGGTGAGGTCGCTGGATAATACCCATCGTTCCCGGCAGACGGCGCGGGGTTGCTCGGTGGGGACGGATAAACATCGGCTCCGTTGTCATTGCTTGCGGTCAAGAAGGTGACGCCCGTATGACCCCTGGGAGTGACGAATGTCGAGGAATCGTAAGCAGTCTCGCCGCTCCACTCGGTCAAGCCCCAGCTGTTGGAAATCGCCGAGACACCCGGCAGGCTGGCGGCCAGTGCATCGCCGGCCAGCAGGTTGGTGGGCCAGTTCGCGTCGTCATTCACTTCGATGATGTCGATCTTGGCCCCCGGCGCAATGGCATGCGCCCATTCGACGTCGAGCGTTTCCTCCCCTTCCCAGTGGCCGGTCGGATCTTCCGCGGGCACACCATTACTGCCGCTGTGGGCGATGTCCGCCGTGATGTTCGTGCCATCCTGGTTATACACATTCACGAACGACGACGCGGGCCCGTACTGCTGGTACAGGGTTTCGGTCGACCCGGTTGTCAAGCTCATCGCCTGGTCAAAACCGTCGAGGTCTGTGAGGATGCTCGGTTCATTGCCGGCCTCGTCGAGGGCAATCGTTTGTCCGGAGCCATCGGCCGCGGCGGAGCCGAAGGCGGGGATGCTGTTGATCCCGTAGGCCGCGCGCATCTGCGCCACGGTGTAGGTCATGTTCCCCACCGCGGGCGTCACCGCATTGAAGGTCAAGCTCATGGTGTTGTCCGTGTAAGTCGTCTCCGGCACCGAGTGGTCCGGATCGACGCTGACCGTGACCTGGTTCGTCCCGGGGGTGGCCAGGAAGGTACCCCAGTAGGCGTACCAGTCCGCCGCCCCCGAAAGGCCGGCACCCCAGGTGAGGTAGCCGGTATCGAGGGTGAGCCCATTGACCGTGTAGCCGACGCGGTACGAGGCATTGTCCGGCAGATTCTCCGTCGTGAAGTCGGCATGGATGTAGACCCATTCGCCGGCGTTGACAACGGTCAGGGGGTTGTTATTGGAGTCGACCACGGAGACGCCGGTGATCGTGATGTTCCCGGTGAGCGTGAGCCGCTCTTCCAGCAGCTCCGGACGGGGTGAGAAGACGAACCGCCTGGCAAGGTGGGCCCTGGTGCGAGCACGTCGGGAGGCTGGCGAGGGCCGCCGGCTGAAGCCGTGCGGGTATCGGGAGAACATGTTCGTCTGATTCCTCGGTGATGGTCTGAGATTCTACGGGATCATGGATGGGAGCGGTCTCGGGGCGTTTCCTCCTCCTGGCCGGTAGGAGGCCGGTGATCGAACCTGCCCGGCAGGGCGGCGGCCTGCCTGGGAACGCGAGGCACGGCCGACGCCGCCGGCTGGCCGGGGCGCGCAGACCGATCGCCCGGACCCCTCGGGGCCGTTTGCTCGAGAAGGCGGCAGGTCACCCAGGTAGCCGGCGACCTGGCTGGCTGCGATCGCGATGCCGGCTTGAGATCGCGCTCGGTGGGTCCGGCCGCGACCAATCGAGGCTCGACCCACCTTCCGGTGACTTCACGGGCCGGGCTCAACAGTGAGCCCGAGGTTCCTGGCTTCGATCATCGTGGTGTGCCACCCTCCTTCCTGTCCGTCGATGGGGGATCGTCCGTGGCGTCCAGACCGGTCCCGGGGCGGGGCGCTCCGGGTGCGTCCCAGATCTTCGCGGAGTAGTCGATGCTTCCGGTGGCGAGGCGGCGGCCGTCCGGGGAGAAGGCCACGCTCAGGACGCCCGCGGTGTGCTCGCGGAGGGTGAAGACCTCCTGGCCGGTCTCCGTCTCCCAGAGCTTGACGGTTCGATCGAAGCTTGCCGAGGCGATCCGCCGGCCGTCGGGGCTGAAGGCGACCGCCGTGATGTTCGCGGTATGCCCCTTGAGGGTGAAGAGGCGGCCGCCCGTCGCTGTGTCGAAGACCCGGACTTCGGCCGTCCCCTTGTCGCCGAAGTTCGCCCCGGCGGCCAGCCGCCTCCCGGTCGGATCAAAGGCCAGGATCCCATTCATCGAGCTCCCCTGTTCGGGCAGCCCGGGGCAATCGAGCCGGAGCCGTTCGCGACCCGTGGACCGGTCGAGGATCCGCACTGTCCCGTCGGCGACGGCCGCGGCGATTCGCCGGCCCTCGGGACTGTAGATCGCCGTGATCGGGTGGACGCCCGCGGGGGTCTGGAAGAAGACGAAGGACTCCCCGGTCGCTGCGTCCCACACCCGGAGCGTCCCATCGGCGCTGATCGAGGCGAGCTCGCGGCCGTCGGGGCTGAAGGCGACGCTGTAAACGCGGGCTCGATGGTCCCGCAGCTCCCGGAGCAGTCGACCGGTGGAGGAGTCGCGCAGCCGGATCTGGGCCGATTCGTCGGACTCGGCGATGACGGCGCCGTCGGGACGGATCGCCAGGCCGAGGATCCGGGAGCGGGTGTCGCGGCGCGACCAGAGCTGGCGGCCGTCGGCGACATCCCACCGCAGGACCGAGCCGTCCCAGCTCGCCGAGGCGAGGGTCGAGCCGTCCGGCGCGTAGGCGACCCGCGAGACCCAGTGGGGATGGCGGAGCGTCCGCGCCGGTCCCGTGGCCGTGCTGTCCCAGAGCTTCACCGAGCCGTCGTCGCTCGCCGAGGCCAGCCGCTGCCCCCCGGGACTGAACGCCACAGCCCGGACAAACCCACGGTGTCCGCGGAGCGTCCCGATCGGCTTACCGCTGGCCGCATCCCAGAGCCGCGCGGTATTGTCCTCCGAGGCGGAGGCGATCCGGCTCCCCTCGGGACTGATCGCGACCGCCCGGACGAAGGAGTCGTGCCCGCGCAGGACATGACCCGGGCGGCCCGAGGCCACGTCCCAGGTCCGGACGGTCTCATCCCAGCCGCCCGAGACCAGGCAACGGCCGTCGGGACTGTAGGCGACGGTGAAGACCTCCCCGGTGTGGCCGCGCAGGACACCGTGCGCGGCACCGGAGGCCGTGTCCAGCAAGTGGACCGTGCCATCTTTACCGCCCACGGCCAGTTGCGTGCCATTGGGGTGGAACGCCAGGCCACGCAGGCGGGACTTGATCTCGGTGACCAGCTCACGACGCCCGGTGTCGAGCTGCCATAGCTCGACAAAGCCTCGCGGTTCTTCCGTCGAGAGCGCGGCGATCCGGCGGCCGTCCGGGCTGAAGGCGAGCCCCTCGACCAGGGGGGGCTGGGTCCGCAGGACCAGCCGGGGCTCGGCGGCGAGCCGGGGCGGCCAGCCCGGGAGTACGTCCCAGACCGCGATCGACCCGGGCTGGCCGTCGGGCGCGCTCGAACCCACGGCCACCCTGGTCCCGGTGGGGTGGACGGCCACCACGTGGGCGCCTGGGAGCGGCCGGCTCGCGAGGGCGCGGCCACGCTCCGCGTCCCAGATCGTCCAGGAGCCGGGGCCCCGCTCGGGCGGGTCGGGGCCGTTGGCGGCCGTGAGGATCCAGCGGCCGTCGGGGCTGAACGCCAGGCTGTGAATCGGCCGCCCGTCCCCCTGCCACGTCAGTTGCTCGAGATGGCAGAGCTCGCGACAGAAATACCATTCCCAGCCGCGCGACCGCGGCGGGCAGTTCTCCAGGAGCGCTTCGGCCAGGGCCAGGTTGTTCCCCTGCCATTCCCCGTGAGCCCGGTTGATGCGGTTGATGTAGAGCTGGCGCTCGAGATCGACGGCGCGCTCGCGCGCGGCCTGCGCGCTGGCCGCGGCCAGGTCGCGCTCGTGCCCGATCCGGACGAGTGCCGCCGCCAGCGCGGCCGCGGCCAGCAGCAGCATCACCAGGGCCGCGGCCACCAGCCCCGCGTGCCGGCGGCACAGTTTCAGGGCCCGGTCCCAGGTCGTCGGCCGCCGGGCCCGGATCGGCTTGTGTTCCAGGAACCGCCCCAGGTCGTCGGCCAGCTCCTGCGCCGTCCGGTACCGGGCGGCGGGCTCCTTGGCCATCGCCTTCAGGACGATGGTCTCCAGATCGCGCGGGATCGTCTCATCGAGCTTCCGCGGCGCGCGCGGCTCCTCCTCGGCGATCCGCCGCAGCAAAGCGATCCGATCCTGGCCGCCGAAGGCCGGGGCGAGGGTCAAGAGCTCGTAGAGGGTCACACCCAGCGAATAAATATCGGTGCGGTGGTCGAGGTATCCGCGCTGGCCCAGGGCCTGCTCGGGGCTCATGTAGCGCAGGGTCCCGACCAGGTCGCCGGTGATCGTCAACCCGCTGTCGCTCTGGAGCCGGGCCAGGCCGAAGTCGGTGACCCAGAGGTGTCCCTTGACGTCGACCATCAGGTTGGCCGGCTTGATGTCGCGGTGGACGATGCCCACCTGGTGGGCATGCTCCAGCGCCGCGGCCGCTTCCCCGCCCAACCGGGCGACGTTGCGGAAATAGGCGCGATTCCGGGTCGAGGAGCTCGAAGGTGGCGCGGTCGTCCGCTCGTGGGGAGGCAGCGGCTCAGCCGGGTCCACGGCCGGCGGCGGGAATTCCTGAGTCAATGCGGAAGCCGGATCCCAGCCGGCGGTGCCGGTGTTCCGGTCCCGGCCCGGGGCCGGCTCCTTGCCCTCGAGCTGGCGGAGCTCGCGGATGACCTGGGCCAGGGTGCGGCCCTCGATGAACTGCATGGCGTAATAATGCACGCCCTGCTCGCAGCCGATCCAGTAGACCGGCACGATGTTGGTGTGGTGCAACTGGGCGGCGGCCTGGGCCTCGGTCCGGAACCGGCGGAGCTGCTGCGGGTCCATCGCCGCGGCGAACGGCAGGACTTTCAAGGCGACCCGGCGGACCAGCGAGAGCTGCTCCGCCTCGTAGACGACCCCCATGCCGCCGCGGCCCACCTCGCTCACGATCCGGAAATCGCCCAGGATCCCCAGGGCGGTCTCGAGCGGACCCAAGCCCGGAGGCACGCCCGAGGCCGCCAGCCGGCTGGCCGAGACCCCAAACCCGGCCATTACCTCCATGGCCGGGAGCAGCCGGCGGATCGAGTCGGCACGATCGGGGTACTTCGCCAGCAGCGCCGCGCCATCCACCACCTCGCCGGCCTGGAGCCGGTTCGCCACTTCCTCGATGACGTCGTCCAGGACGGGATCGGACCCGTTGCTCAGCGCAGGATCGTGGGACGAGCTGGACATCGCGGTCACTCCCCGGCATCGGGCCGTCCATCCAGCCGGCGGCGGAGCCGCTCCAGGGCGCGGCGATGCCGGGTCTTGACCGCCGCCTCGCTCAGGCCCAGCACGGCGGCGGTTTCCTTGGTGGTGAGCTGCTCCAGGTAGCGCAGGACCAGGACCTCGCGGTCGCGCGGCTCGAGGGCCTGAAGCGCCCGGTGCACCCGGTCCCGCAGCTCGGCAGCCACCAGCCGGGCGCTGGGGCTGCTCCCCGAGTGGACCAGCCGCTCGGTCAGGATCGCTTCCGATTCGTCGGCCACGTCGCAGATCCGCAGCTGCTCGCGGACGACGCTCCGCCGCTGGGCCTGGAGGTGGTGGCGGTGGAGCTGCAACAGCCGCTCCCAGGCGAACTGGCGGAGCCACGGGTAGAACGGCAGCGGGCGGTCCGTCAGGTAGTCGGACAGGCTCCGGGCCGCGTCGGCCAGCGCCTCCTGCACCACGTCGGAAGGATCGATCCGGGCCGCCATCCGGCGATCGATCCGCAGGGCGACCATCTGCCGCAGCCGACACCGATACCGCGCCAGCAAGTGCTGACGGGCCGAGAGATCGCCCGTGCCGGCGCGCCGGAGCAATTCGTCGGTGTCGAGCTGCTGCGCCGCGTTCATCGCACCCTCCCTATCTGGGGTTCTGCAAAACGAGGCAAGAAGGTGACAGCTCGATTGGGAAAAAATCCCAAAAGATTCGCCGCTCAGCAGAGGATGGTGGATCAGAGGTTTGCTGCGGGGCGCGATGGCGATCCGCTCGTCTCCGTGAGAAGCGAGCCATTGACCGCGCAGGGTCTGATCCCTGAGCAGGTCGGGCAGGTCGCGGAAGAACGCATCCTGAGAGCGGCGCATGCCCTCTGGAAACTCGGAGCGACGGTCGTGCGGTGCGGCGCCGGACGCCATGAACTGTTCATGTGCTTCCTCCTCGAGCAAGACGTAAGCGCAATGGTTCTCGGGATCTTCGAGCCGGACCGGCTGGTCGCCGGCCTGGCGCTGTTCGCGGGTGATGGTCCTCAGGGAGATCGCCTCGACCGATTCTACCGCCGACCTTCGGGGCACGGAACACCCGGCCCAACAGCGATCTCGGTGGAGCGCCTCGGCCAGTGGCGAGCGGGCAACCGGCTTTGGCCCGTCCCTTGCATGAGCCGCTCGGTCGGGCCGGGAGCGTGCCGCCGTCGGGGCGGCACCGGGGCGGCCGGCGACGAAACACGAAAGACTTCCACGACCGCGATTTGAGCCGGACGCGACCAATTGCCGATGAGAACGATCGAGGCGCTGGCTCTCATCCCGCGGCTTGACAGGATTTTGTCGATTTGACCAGGATCGGCGGTTCTGGTCGGGAAGAGTGACCAGGGGATTCCAGCCAGCCGAGGAAATCCGCTTGACCTGTCCTGAGATCCAGAAGGTGCGAAAGGAGACACCCATGCGGAGGCTTCGGTGCTCCGTGACCGTGTTCTGCTGGCTCGTGGGCCTGGTGCCGATGGCGGCCGGGGCGCAATCGGCCGGGACGGCGCCGAGCGACCTGCTCCGGTTCCACCCGAAGCTCCCCGGGGTCGATTACGACACGCCGACGGACCCGGCGGCCATCAACGCCTGCAAGGTGGAGACGGTCGTCAAGGAGCAGAAGAGCATCGGCTACGCCCTGCGCGATGGCCAGGGGAAGCTGCTGCGCCGCTTCATCGACACCGACGGCAACCACAAGCTGGACCAGTGGAGCTATTACCAGGACGGGTTCGAGGTCTATCGCGAGAGCGACCTGGATGGCAATGTCAGCCTGGACGAGGCGCGGTGGCTCAACGCCGGGGGCACGCGGATCGCGGCGGTGGTGCGGGGCCAGGTGGCGAGCTGGAAGCAGATCTCGGCGGAGGAGGCCTCCAAGGTCTTCGTCCAGGGGTTGGTCCAGGCGATGGCCAACGGCGACCTGGCGCTGCTGGAGACGGTCATGGCCACGCCGGCGGAGCTGGCGGCCGCGGGGGTCCCCAAGGATGTGGTCGCCAAGGTGGCGGCGGCGGCCGCGTCCCGCGCCGAGAAGGTCGATGCGCTGGTCAAGACGCTAAGCGGATGGAATCGCCAGACCATCTGGAACCGGTTTGACGGAACCTTCCCGCATGTGATTCCCGCCGATCCCAGCAGCGGGCTGGAGAAGGACCTCATCGTCTACGAGAACGCGATGATCTTCCCGGGATCCACGGCCGCCACCAATCCCAGTGCCGCCCCGTCCAAGGCCGCCTACCTCCAGGTTCCCGACCTGATCCAGTTGGGCGCGACCTGGAAGTTCATCGAGCTGCCGATGGCCTTCGACCCGGACAAACCGGTCGTGGCCTCGATCAGCGGCATCCGGGCCCTGCTCTTCGACCGGTCCAACACCGTCCAGCCGCGCGACGAGGCGGTGGACGCGGCGCTCAAGGCCCTGGCCGACTACGACAGCAAGAACTCGCAACTGCTCCAGTCCCCCGACAAGCGCGATCATGCCAAGTATCACATCGGCCGGATCCCGCACCTCCAGGCTGTCGCCAAGGCGTCGAAGAACGACGAGGACCGGTTGAGCTACAACAAGCAGGTCGTCGATAGCCTGGTCGCGGCCTTGCGCAGCGGGTCCTATCCCCAGGGCCGGGAGGTGCTCGAAAAGCTGATCGCCAAGGGGGGTAAGCTGGGTTCCTACGCCGGCTACAGCCTGATCAACGCCAAGTTCGCCATGGAGAACGAGCAGCCCGGCGCCAACTTCCTGGCCAACCAGAAGACGTGGATGGCGGACCTCGAGAACTTCCTGGCGAAGTTCCCCCAGGCCCACGAGGCGCCGGACGTGCTGCTCCAGCTGGCCATCGCCAACGAGTTCAACGCCGACGAGGAGCCGGCGCGCCAGCAATACGCCAAGGTGATCCAGGACTATCCCCAGACCGAGGCCGCCAAGAAGGCCGCCGGTTCGCTCCGCCGGCTCGACCTGGTCGGCAAGTCGCTGGCCCTCAAGGGGACGGGCCTTCAGTCCGAGTCGATCGACTCGACCCAGTACCAGGGCAAGACCCTGCTGGTCGTCTTCTGGGCCAGTTGGGCCACCCCGGTGAAGGACAACCTGCCCGAGCTGATCCGGGTCCAGGAGAAATATCGCGATCGCGGCCTGGAAGTCCTCGGGGTCAATCTGGACAACGAGCGAGCGGATCTCGAGGCGTTCCTCAAGGCCCATCCGCTCACCTGGCCGCAGATCTTCGAGGGCGGGGGCATGGAAAGCCGCCTGGCCGTCGAATACGGGATCATCTCGCTGCCGTCGATGTTCCTGGTCGACGCCCAGGGGAAGGTGGTCAACCGCAACCTCCGGACCTCCGCCGAAGTTGATCGCCAGCTTGAGAAGCTGCTGGCGCAGCGGCAAGCGGGCAGCGCCGCGGCGGAGCGCCGGGAATAATCCGAGTCGCGGGCGGGTCGAGCCGCAACGCGGTGACGTTGTGGTGTGGGCCAAGTGCCCTCGGCTGGCTCAGGGCAGCCGAGGGGGGCGGGCCCACCGTCCTTAGCGCGCCATCGACTTCAACAAGGCCGCGGCGTCCTGGCGATGGGCGAAGGCGCCGGGCAGGCTGGTCAGTGACTGGAGGAGCTTGCGGGCGTCGTCGGTCCTTCCGGTGTCGGCCAGCACGCGGGCCAGGAAGTAGGCGATGTCCGGGGTCGTCCGGACGCCCTGGACCGCGGCCCGGAGCAGCTTCTCGGCCTGGTCGAGATGGCCGGCGCGGTAATGGGCCCAACCGAGCGTGGCCGCGACCTCGTGCGAGCGCGGGGATTGCCGGGCGTCGACCTCGGCCAGTTGCAAGCCCCGCGACCGCTTGGCTGCGTCCTCCTGCTCGACCAGGCACAGCGCCAGCAGGTTGGCGGCGGCGAGGTCCGCGGGCGCCTCGCGGTGGAGCAGCTCGAGGACCCGCTCGCCCGCGGCGAGGTCGCGGAGGTGCCAGGCGATCAGCCCTTGCACCCGCCGCGCCTCGTGCCAGGCCGGGTCGAGCTTCACGGCCTCGTCGATCTCCGGCCGCGCGGCGGCGGCGCGCCCCTGGTCCAGCAGCCAGGCGGCACGCGCCAGGCGGACCCGGGCGCTGGAGGGCTCGAGCTTCAAGGCATAGTCGAACCACTCCTCGGCCTTGTTCCGATCGCCCCGCTGGCTCAACAGCCGGGCCATGGTGATCGCCGCCGGCTCGAGCGTCGGCGTGTCCTGGACCGCCTGCTTCAGCGCGGCGAACGCCTCCGGGGACTTGCCCAGCCGGAAGAGCACGGCGCCGAGCCGCTGCCGCGCCGGGCCGGTCTTGGGCTCCAGCTCCAGCCAGGTGTTCAGGTAACCCTGCGCGGCCAGCCAGTCCTCGCGGGCCTCCGCCACCGCAGCCAGACCGGCCAGGACCTCGCGGCGGTAGCCCCGCGCCCGCGCGCCATCCCCGGGACCGGAGCCGATCAGCGACCGAGCGTGCTCGAAGTTCAGCCGCGCGTCGCTCAACCGGCCCTCGGTCAGCGCCATCGTGCCGAAAGTCAGATAGACCTCGGGGTGCCTGGGGGCCTCAACGGCCGCCTGCTCCAGGGCACGGCGGCCCGGGACGGCCTGATTGGCGTCAAAGAGCAACCGCGCCAGGATCAACTGCGGTGGCGGCCAGTCGAGGTGCTGGGCGGCCTGCGCCTTGATCAGGCCCAGCGCCTCGTCGTTCCGGCCCTCGCGGACCTTCTGCGCGGCCGCCTCCAGCTCCTTGCCGCGGGGGATCGGTTCGGCCGGCTTGCCCGGGGCTTGACCCAGGGTGACCGGTCCCTCCCAAGCCGCGGCGGCCGAGAAGCCGATGATGGCCGCCATGCCGAACCGGCTGGCCCATCCCTGGCATGTTGGGCGTGAATGCATCTGCTTTTCCTGCCGTGAGTGCCAAGAGTTCCGGCCGGTCCTCCGGCCCCACGGTGATTATAGCAACGGCGGCCGTGTCTTCGCGCCGGCCGGCCGCCGGTGGTTTCCCAGGCTTCGGCTCAACGGCCGCGGTCGAGAGGGCAGTCGGTTGGATCATCCGTTGAGCGGACCCTTGAGATCGGGACGGGAAGTCTTAAGCTGGACTGAGGTCGGCCCCGGCGACCGAGCCCTGGCGATCGCCGTCCGCGGCGCGGACTGGTGTCTTTCGCAGATTGATCGGGCGACCCCGAGATTATCGATCATTGAGATCGAGAAGTGGAGATTCGGCTGAGCTTCCCTCGATGCCGACGGCACCCAAGAAAGGATCCGATGATGTCCCCCGCCCACTTCCAGCATCTTCGCCTGAGCATGGTCCAGGACATCGTGCTCGTCGAGATCCTCAGCCCGGATGTGCAGGGTCCGGAGCGGGCCCTGGAGTTCAGCAACGAACTGAGCCGGGTTGCCGCGCACGAATGCACCAAACCGCTCCTGGTGGATTTGGACCGGGCCCGGTACCTCAGCAGCATGGGATTCTCCACCCTGTTCAAGCTGGTGAAACAGGCCAAGGAACGGCAGCGGGCGGTCCGGTTCTGCAACATGCACCCGGACGTGCGCGTCGGGGCTGAGATCGTGGGCCTGAATCGGGTTGTCGAGATTCATGACTGTGTGCAGTCCGCCCTGGAGGCCTTCGCCCAGCCCCGCGATGGGAGGGCCGGGGCGGCGGCACCCCGGCCGGCGAGGCGCAGCCGCGACTCGAGGGAAGAGCGCCGGACAACCGTGCTGTCCCCGACCGAGGCGCGCGGGGGCGCTCCCAGCGCGGTGGCTCGGAAGGGGGTCTCCTGGGAGACGATGATGGCCACCGTGGCCGCGGTTCGCGACCGAGCCTGTCGGGCCTGCGCCGCATTGGGGCAGGCCGGCATTGCTCATGTCGTGGTCGGGGGTCACGCCGTGGCCGCCTGGGTCGCGCGGGTCGACCCGGAGGCTGTGCGCCACCCGCTGGATGTGGACCTGCTGGTCCGCCGCGCGGACCTCCCGCGCGTGATCGAGGCGCTCCAGGCCGTCGGTTTCGTCCACCAGGAGAGCGCGGGCGTCCACCGGTTTCTGGATGGCCCTGGAGGATCGGTGCGGAGCGCCCTTCACCTCGTGTTTGCCGGCGAGACGGTGCGGCCGGATTCCCTGCTGCTGACTCCCGAAGTCACCGAGGCCGAGGCCGGACCCGACTTCCCCGTGCCGACCCTCGACGCCCTGGTGCGCCTGACGCTGACCTCCTTCCGGCTCCGAGACAAGGTCCATGTCCTCGACCTGCTGGAGGTCGGGCTCATCGATGAGAGTTGGTGTGGCCGCCTTCCGCCCGAACTGGCCGCCCGGCTCCAGGAGCTCGCCGCCCAGCGCGACCAGGAGTCGTAGAACGTCTTCGCCGCTTCAGTTGCCGTTGGCGCTCAGGGTGCCGCTGGGACGCTGGCCCGGCGGCTCGATGGGGGAACCGGCCTGGGTAACCTTGACCGCCTCGGGGAACTTCTGGAGGGCTTTCTGGAGGAACTCCACGAAGCTGGCGGGATTGTTGTAACCTCCGATCCGGTCCAGCACCTGTTCATCCGGGGAAAGCACGACGTAGAAGGGATTGGTGGCTTCGCCCCACTTGAGCAGGAGGTCCTGATTCCGTTCGGCTCGCTGCTGTCGCTGCTCGAAGGTGATCGAGCCGATCGGGACGTAGTCGGTGAAGAGCTGGACAGTCACGAACTTTCGGAGGAGGTCGACGACCTGGGGGCGGGGGAAGACCCCTTGTTCCATCGCCCGGCAGTTCGCGCAGTTGACGCCCGTGAAGTCGATCAGGATCGGCTTCTTCTCCGCGGCCGCCTGTTCGCGGGCCTGGTCGAAGCTCATGCCCCAAGTCACTCCATGGAAGCTCTTCTGCTCGCGCTCCGCCTGGGCCGGGTCGGCGGACGTGGCTTTCACCTCCCCGGATGAAGACCCGCCGCCCGCGCCGGCGGACGCCACGTTGGCGCTGAGCGCACTGGAATCCGGCGGCAGCAGGCCGACAATCAGCCGATTCCAGACCTGGCTCTGCGGCACGCGGCCGAAGAGGGCCGGCATCAAGAACAGGGCTAACCCGAGGAAAAGTGCCCCGAAGACCAGGCGACCGGGACCGACCTTCACCTGGTCATGATCGTGGTCGGTGCGGAACATCCCCAGCAGGTAGAACCCGCAGACCAGGGAAAGGGCGACCCAGCTCGTCAGGACCACCTGGGCATTGAACCAGGCGTCCTCGGGTGGGACGTAGGCCAGCTCGGCCGTGTTGAGGAACTTCAGCGCCGCGCCGATCTCGACCAGGCCGCCGACGACCTTGACCGCGTTCATCCAGTCGCCGCTGCGGGGCATGCGCGAAATCAAGCTGGGCGAGAGGGCCAGCAGGAAAAACGGCAGCGCCAGCACGGCGGCGAAGGTCGCCAGGCCGATGATCGGGTAGAGGAAATCGCCCCCGGCCGCCATCACCAGCAAGCCCCCCACGACCGGGAAGGTGCAGGTGAACGACGTGATCGTCAAGGTCAGCGCCATGAAGACGACGCCGATGAGTCCTCCCCGGCCTTCCCCGCGGGCGGAGGCGTTCAGCAGGAAGCTGGGCAGGCGGATCTCGAACAGGCCCAGCAGGCTCAGGCCGAAGATCACGAACAGCGCGGCGACGAAGAGATTCAGCCAGGGATTGTTCGCCAGGGTCTGCAACGAGGACGCGGAGAAGAAGAACGAGAAGAGCACCCCGACCGCCGTGTAGACCGCGATGATCGACAGGCAGTAGGTCACGGCCAGCCCCGTCGTCTTGCCCCGTCCCGCGTTACCCTGTCCCTGCTTGACGAAGAAATTGACCGTGATCGGGATCATCGGCCAGACGCATGGCATCAACAGGGCGAAGAACCCGCCCAGCGCCGAGGCGATCAAGAACGGGATCAAGCCCTGCTGCGCCTTCTGAGCGATCTCGCTCTGGACCCCGGCCGCCGACGGCGCGGCCGTGGCCGCGTCGGCGCGCCCGGCCGAGGATGTGTCGGTCGAGGCCGCCGGCGCGGATGGCGGAGCCGAACTCGACGGAGCACTCGTCGGACCCACAGGTGCCGATGCCGAGGGCGGTGCGGGCTTGGCCGCGGCCCGCGCATCGGGCCCGTTGCCTGGAGGACTCAGGTCCGGCTTCGGGACCGTCGCGGACTGGCTGCCGCCGGCTCCCGCGGGCAGGACGGTCACCACCGCCTCGGGTAACGTCCACTGCCCGGGGAAGCTGCAACTCTTGTCGTTGCAGACCTGGTAGCCAGCCTGGACGCGCAGCGTCTTCTTCCCCGCCTCGGTGCCGGCGGGAATCCGCAGGGGGAGACTCCAGGTGACCTCGTCTTCGTAGAATTCGACGAACGGGATGTCCGGGAAGACCGGCTCCTTGTGCTTGATGGGCTCCTTGGAGGCGGCCCAGTCCCCTTCCACCTTCAGGCCCGCCGTATCGAAGAGGTCGAACGTCGTGCTGCTCGGCCCCTGGCCCGGCGGCGTCTTCGTCTTCGTATACTTATAGATGTGATAACCGGGTTTGAGCTTGGCGGTCACTTTCAACGTCACGATGTCGCCCGGCTTCGCCTCGGCGGGCTCGACCGACGTGGTCAGTTCGGCTTCCTTCGGCTTGATCCGTGGCCGGCTGTCCGGAAGCTTGGGCTTGGGCGGATCGGCGACGGCTGAAGCGGCCGGGAGCAACAGCCCGGCGACCAGAGCCAGGAGAACCGGCAGGCGCGTTCCAGTCGGCCAGCGAGGATGATCACGACGCATGTCTGAATTCCCGTGCCAAGGACGAGCGGATGGAAGGATGGTTTCTGGGGTAGAGCCACACGACCGGATGCCAGCGAGGCCCGACCGCCGCGGTCGATGATCGGCGGGTCCGATCCGGCGCGATCGGATCAGGGGAACATGCGATCCACCGGCATTCGCCAACCCGGCACGGCCGGTTCGGCATCCGCCTGGTCGCCACGGTTGAACCGGACCGGCTGATCGGGTGAATCGGCTTGATACTTCCAGACGCATTCGGCGATCGGGTCCACGTCCCAGACAACCAGGGTGCCGGCCTGGAAGTAATCGGCTCGCTTGGCGGCCATCGCTTCCTCGGCCGCGGCGCCGTAGTCGCCTTCGCTGCGGACTTCAACGGCGAAGGTCGGCGCACCGCGGACGAATTTCATTCGATTGGTCGGGGGTGGACCCACATAAAACGAAGCGTCCGGGGAGAAGGACTCGCGCCCTGACGGGAGCTTGGGCACGCCGAAGCCCATGCTATCGGTGAAGGCCACTCCTTGGCCTGTCGTCTCGCCATGCTCGTCCAGGCTGCGGAAGATCCGGCCGGCAACCCGGTTCGGCTGATACCCAGTGGGCCTGAAGCGAACAATCCTTCCGGCAAGGAGCTCGGCTTTTCCCTCGACCCTCAGGAGGTCGTCCAGGGTCGCCGGTCGGGCGGGCGACGTCGGGGCTGTGCTCACGCTCATCTGAAGGCTCCCTGACCTAAGAGTCTGTTCCCAAAGCTCCGGAGGGGCGGCGGTCAAGAGCCAGGGGCGACAGCCCCTGGTCGACCGCGGAGAGCCGAGCCCCCCCTCTCTGCCCAGGAGCCCCGGAGGGGCGACAGGGGTGACTGTCGCCCCTGCGGGGCTCTGCCAAGGGGAGAGGGGCGCCGGAACGGTCCCAGGGGCTGACGCCCCTGGCTATTC
>JAJPJC010000551.1 GCA_021324445.1 Isosphaeraceae bacterium | reverse complement strand
TCTACGTTTACAACAACGGCAATCTGGCAGACTGCACCCTCGTGAACTCGCTCGCTCCCTCTTACTACACCGACCCGACGACGCTGTTCAATGCCCAAGCGGGTGGCGGTCCGGCGACGGTGTCGGTGTCGGGGACGACCCTGACGGTGACGCCCAATTCGGGCTTCACCGGGGTGTTCTTCGTCGCGGTGACGGCCACCGACAGCCAGGGCGAGACGGCGAGCGAGTTGATCAACGTCACGGTCACGTGATCCCACCGAGAGGCCCAATCGAACTCCGTGTTCCGTGTTCGGCGAGCAGGGGCAATCTCGGGCCGTCATGCGGAACACGGAGAGACGATCCGGTGGAAAGCCCTCTTCGCGCTCGCACGCGGACGGACCCATTCAGCCTCAGGCGCGAGCCGCGGTCCTCGCCGTTGGGCTCACCCAGCGCTCCAGGGGACCGCCGGGGGCAGGAAAAGGGGAATCGTGTCACCTGGCAGCGAGGCTACGGTCATTTGGCCCATGGGGTGATCGCGGTTGTACACCATCCTTTTGTTCATAGGCCTGCCGGAAGAGGCGGACGATCTTGGTGCGGCGGGTCTGCGATCGCATACCCTTGGTCTCCGCGATGTCCCGGGGGGTGACCAGGTACAGGACGATCGGCACCAACCGGGCGTCCTCGATTCGTTTGTTCTGGGAGGGCGGGTCGTCGATGGCGACCCCCGCCCAAGATCACCGGACATTCATCGCCGGCGGGTCTCGGCGGCTGGGGGCGGGTCTTTCAGGACGACCGGCCGGCCGGTCGAGGCCCCCGGTCTTCGCGTCCGGGCGACCACATCGCAGAACCGCTGCCGGGTCACGGCGTCGAGGGTGGTCTGGCTGGCGACGACCTGGCTGGCCCAGTTGGGATACGTGATCACGAGGCGGGACATCAGCGAGACGAAGTGACCGGCCTCGCGCACTTGCTCCTCCAGGATGCGCTCGATCACGGGGCGGAACGTCCGCGCCAGGGTCTTCCAACCTTTGGAGTCGACCTTGACGAAGGCTTCGACGGTGTGCTGGACCCAGGGTTCACGGTTGCTGTCGCGATGGTAGGTGGAATTCACGATCAGGACGATGCGCGCATCGATCCGCGCATTGCCGTGCGGGCTCACATAGTTGAAGAACGCCAGCAGGACGTGCAACTGCGGCGAGCGGAGGACGAATTCCCAGACCGCGCTGGACCCCGAGCCGTCGGTGCCCTCGTAACGGTTGGGCGCGACCTTCTGGAGCTGCACGGGTGAATCGCTCAGGTCCTTCCAGAGGGCCACGGTCGCGGCCGGCTCTCCGACCAGACTCAGGTAGAGACTCGACGGGCAGGGGAACGTATCGGGTTCTCCCTGGCGATGGAAGGTGTGCTCGCGAATCACCTCCGCCACAATGTCGCGCCGCTCGGGGAGAATCTGATGCAGCGGCACGATCTGAGCCGGATCGGGATAGCGAGGTCCCAGCCCTCCGCCGGCCCGGGAAGTCGCCGCGCCCAGCACGATCACCCCAGCCAGCACAACCTTCCTCAGGACCAGCGATCGGCGGACCACCATCCCGCTCATGGACGACTCCGTCGTTGTGAGGGCCGCGTACCCGGGCGCGGTCGCGGTGGGCACTGCTGCCCCGCCGCCGCTCGCGCGACACAATTCGTCACCCTGTTTCGATCGGTTTCTCGGGGCCGTTTCCTGACATCCGGCGCAACCCGAGCGACTTCCCGGCTGGGCGGGCGGAATCCCTCAAGGCGACGCCGGGCGGCCTCCGGATGGGATGTTGATTCCTGACAGCTTCGTGAAGAAAGTCGGCAACAGGGAGTCACGCCATCACCACCTCGTTGAGGCTCCGGTTCACCAAACTGTGTTCTTCCATCAGCACACTTCCCTCCATTCAGGTTCGAACCGGCGCGTTTCGTCTAAACTCCCGTAGGCGCTTTAGTCGAAGAAGACCCAATCAGGGGCGTTGCGAGGCCGGTCATGCTCACTCTCCAGAGCAGGAATCGGACGGCTGCCTTCTGCGACGGCATCAGCCGGCGGAATTTCCTCCGGATCGGCGGCCTGTCGATGGGGGGCGTGTTGTCCCTGTCGCTGGCCGACCTGTTCCGGGCCGAGGCCCGAGGAACGGCCCGGCGCTCGCAGAAAGCGGTCATTCACATCTTCCTGGCCGGTGGGCCGCCGCACCAGGACCTCTGGGACATCAAGACCGAGGCCCCGGCTGAGATCCGGGGCGAGTTCCGGCCGATCGCGACCAGGGTGCCGGGCGTGGAGATCAGCGAGGTCTTCCCGCGGCTGGCCCAGCTCATGGACAAGGTCGCCGTGATCCGCTCGGTGGTCGGCGCCGGGGACCGGCACGAGGCGTGCCAGTGTCACACCGGCTGGCCGGCGGAGAGTCTCCAATCGATCGGGGGCCGGCCGAGCGTCGGGGCGGTCGTCTCGCGGCTGCAGGGACGGCGGGATCCGGCGATCCCGCCATTCGTCGGCCTGGCCCCGGCCACCGAGCATCTTCCCTGGGGCGATCCCGGCGCCGCCGGGTTCCTCGGGCCGGCCCATGCGGCGTTCAAGCCCGACGGTTCGGCCCTGGCCAACATGCGACTTCGGATGGACGCCGGCCGGCTGGCCGACCGCCGCCGGCTGCTGGCCGGCTTCGACCAGCTCCGGCGCGACCTGGACGCCAGCGGCGCACTCGACAGCGTCGACGCCGCGACCGCCCTGGCCTTCGACGTGCTCACCTCCCACCGGCTCCTCGATGCCCTCGACCTGAACAAGGAAGACCCAAGGATCCGCGATCGTTATGGCACGGGCCGTCCTTATCACTTCCAGTTCGACGGCGCGCCGACCGCCAACGAGCACCTGCTGATCGCCCGACGGCTGGTCGAGGCCGGCGTGCGCTGCGTCACTCTCTCCTATGGCCGCTGGGACACGCACTCCGACAATTTCGCGCTGGTCCGGGACCATGGCCCCAAGCTCGATCAGGGCCTCAGCGCTCTGATCGAAGACCTGGACGCCCGCGGCTTGCTCGACGACGTGACGGTGATCGCCTGGGGTGAGTTCGGCCGGACGCCTCGGATCAACGCCGACGCCGGTCGCGACCACTGGTCCCAGGTGAGTTCGGCCTTCCTGGCCGGCGGGGGGATGCGCACCGCCCAGGTGATCGGCGCCACCAACCGGCTGGGCGAGTACGCCAAGGAGCGGCCCGTCACCATGCAGGAGATCGTCGCCACGCTCTACCACAACCTCGGGATCGACACCAGCCGCACCACGATCACCGACCCCACCGGCCGGCCCCAGTACCTTGTCGACGCCCGACCCGTCGCCGAACTCATCCATTGAGTTAGACCCTCACGGACAGAGGGCGCACTCTCCTCCTGCGATTCTGTAGGATGCCACAACTCGGGAATTTCGGGAATGCACCCAGAGCGAAATGGCCACGGTTTGGCGGCGTAAATCTCGGCGCGCCTGAGACATAAAATTTTTTCGAGATTCGACCTCGTGCGATCGCACTGGGGTCGCGGGGGCCGCACCGTCGTCCTGTGTCGCTCGGTCGGAGTCGCCTCCTGGTCCGGGAAAAAACGGACGTGCCTTTCATCATTCCCGGGCAGACGCCCATCCCCCGAGTCGACAACCTGGGGAGAGTGCGCGACCGGATGGCTTGCCCGCAAGCGCAGTCGACCCGACCTGCGGAGCTGGGTTGGATGGTGCACGAGCGAATCGGGGAACTGGCCAGAAGCTGGTTGCGGGTCGGCTCTTACCTGGCCCTCCGGGGCCTCGGCCGCGCCTCTGACAAGGGAGTCCTGACGTTGTGGGGATGCCTCCCCAGCCACTAGCTCAAGCAAGTGGCGCGGACGATGGTCGGCGATGTCGCGGGGGTGACGATTCTCATCAAGGCCATCGCCGTCGTGCCCCCGAGGCGCCGGCCGAACGTGGTCCACGACCGAGAGCTGCAAGAATGAGTTCCCGCCGGCGTCAGATCGAGCTCGTCAACGCTCTGGGTCTTCACCTGCGAGCGGCCCATCAGTTTGCGCGCCTGGCCCAGCGGTTTCAAGCCGAGGTCCGGGTCCATCTCGATGGCAAGTCGGTGAATGGGAAGAGCATCCTGGAGATGATGACCTTGGCCGCCGGGTGCGGCAGCCGACTGGACCTCGAAGCGAGCGGATTCGATGCCGATGAGGCCCTGGTCGCCCTGAGTGGACTGGTCGAAGCCCGGTTCCATGAGGACGGGCGGACCGCTGCCTCGGAGGACGCGATGCAACGACGCGCCGAGACGACCAGCTTGGGCGACTGATTCGAACGGGGCGATTTTTCTGAGGTCCCGTGGCCATCCACCCGCGCCGCGAAGGGCGAGTCGCGACGCTGCCGTCGTTCCACCACGCCGCGAACCGATCCAGGAGCGGACCGCCGGTCAGCCCCGCGGCCGTTCCACGCCCCGAGGGGGACCTCGTTCCCGCTGAAACGTGAAAAGGTTTCCGCGACAATCATCCGAGTGCAGACCGTCGTCTTGAAGATCAGAATCCGGAGCCTCGACCGCGCCAGGGCCACCCGACTGGCCGCGCCGGCGCACGCGTTCAAGGCGACGGAGGACGTCTCCCCGTATTTCCAAGGTTTCGAATCCCCAGAACTGGGCCACGATTCCAAACAACCTGGGCACCGCGCTTGCTAGGCTGGGGGAGCGGCAGGGAGGCGCCGAGGGTGCGCGGCGGCTGGCCGAAGCGGTCGGTCGCCAGCCTGGTCGGTCGCGTCGAACGCCAGCCAGACAACTGCCACCTCGTTTGGGATTGGACTCTCCTCCGCAAGCTGATTGCCGAATCGAAGCTCCCGGCACTCGCCAGCCGTCGCGAGAGTCAGCAGAAGCTGATCGACGCCGGCGCTCGCGACGCCAAGGCCGCAATCCTCGCCGGCCCCAACGAGCTCAAGGACGCGTTCACGGCGCGGGCCGCGGTGCCCAAGAAACCAGCGACATCGTCACCGGCCCCCGCGCCGGCATCACCGGCCCGACCCGAACAGACCGAGCAGAACGTCAGAATAGGTTCCAACTTCAGAACAGGTTCCAGGAACCATGGACCTCACGCGGAACTGCTCACGAGTTCTTGCTCTGCTGAGGTCGACCTTCGACCAGCGACCGGGATAGAATGAGGAGCGGTTCTCAGGCCGAGGGCGGGGACGACACCGCTACCCAACAACATCAGAGTCTGTTCCGAAAGCCCCGGCGGGGCGATCGGACGGAGCCAGGGGCGTCCGCCCCTGGACTGGGGGCCTCCCCAGAACACACACCCCAGCCGCAGGGGTGGGGTGGGTGGCTCGGCACCGCACCAGGG
>JAJPJC010000422.1 GCA_021324445.1 Isosphaeraceae bacterium | reverse complement strand
CGTGAACCGATGCGATGACGATGTCCAGCTCGGCCAGGACATCATCGGGGAAGTCGAGAGAGCCATCGGACCGGATCTCCAGCTCGACACCGTGGAGGAGGTAGGGCTCAACGCCCCGCCGATTGATCGCCTCGATAATCGCTCGCTGTTCCCGCAGGCGATCGACCGTGAGACCATGCGCGATGCCGAGCGACTGGGAATGATCGGTCAGCGCCAGGTACGCGTAGCCGCGCGCCCGCGCCGCCGCCCACATCTCCTCGATCGAGGCCGTCCCATCACTCCAGTTGGAGTGGCAGTGGAGGTCACCCCGGATATCCGCAACCGTCACCAGGGAAGGCAGACAGCCGTCTCGCGCGGCTTCGATCTCGCCGCTGTCCTCACGCAGCTCGGGAGGCACCCAGAGGAGGCCGAGACGCCGATAGACCTCCTCCTCGGTCTCCGCCGGCAGCACCCGTCCGTCTCGCACATCGATGAGCCCCCGCTCGCCCAGGCGAAGGCCTTTCTGCTCCGCCAGCTGATCCAGCCGGGCATTGTGCGCCCGGGACCCGGTCAGGTACTGGAGCCCGTTCCCCCAGGCAGAAGGCGGAACCACCCGCAGATCGGCTTTCTCGCCTTGCGCGGTAAGCACCGACGCGCTCGTCTCGGCGCGGGCAATGACCTCCCCGACGAATGGGAGCCGAACGAACGCATCCAGCAGGACCGACGCTTCCGCACCCGAGGCCAGCAGATTCAGGTCACCGACCGTCTCGCACCACCGTCGAATCGATCCCACCACCTCCACCCGGCCGGCCGGGCCAGCCGCCGCGCGGAGCCCGACAGCGATCTGCTCGGCAAGCGGGAGGGCCGTTCCAAGGGCGATGCGGCGGCCGCGCCGCTCCCGCCGCTCCAGCTCCCACTGGAGATGCTGGACACTCTTCTCCCCCATGCCCGGCAGCTGGGCGACCCGGCCATCCGCGAGGGCCTGGCGCAGATCGGCGATGGTGCGCACCCCAAGGCGCTCATATAGAAGCCGCACCTTCCGCGGTCCAAGCCCGGGGATCTCGAGGAGCTCCCGGAGCGTCTCCGGCACCTCCTGACGCAGGCGATCGTAATAGGCGAGGCGGCCGGTCTCCAGGAACTCCTGCACCTTCCCGGCAATGGCCTCGCCAATCCCCGGTATCGTGCGCAGACGCCCCTCGGCGGCGATCGTCGCCAGGTCATCGGTCAGCGCCGCGATGCGCCGCGCCGCGTCGCGGTAGGCGCCGACGCGGAAGCGGTTATCGCCTCGGATCTCGAGCAAGTCGGCAATGGCGAGGAGTAGATCAGCGACGTCCTGATTCCGCGGCGGCATTCTGGATACTCCGTCGTCTCGTATCGTTCCCGCGCTGGCCGGCAGATCGTATAAAGTCGACGCGATGCCCTCAGGACCTGGCGACCGTCTCAGGGGATACGACCCGACCGGCGGTGATCACCTCGCGATACCAGTACCCGCTGTCCTTGATCGTGCGCTGCTGGGTCGGATAGTCCACGTACACCAGGCCGAAGCGCTTGCTGTAGCCGTGGGCCCACTCGAAGTTGTCCATCAGCGACCAAGCAAAGTAGCCGTGGAGCGGGACCCCCTCAGCGATCGCCCGCGCGGCCTCGGTCAGGTGACCAGCATAATAGGCAATGCGTCGGGGATCGGGCACCCGTCCATTCGCCGGCGGTGGGTCATCGTAAGCGGCGCCATTCTCGGTAATGTAGAGGGCCCCGATCGGGTAGTCTCGCTGGAGACGGCGGAGGAGATCGAAGAGGCCCCGCGGGTAGACCGGCCAGCCCATGGCTGTTACCTCGGCGTCAGGGAATGGCACAACCCCGACCTGCAATGGGCTGGACGGCTCATGCCGGACCGCGCTTGGGCTGTAGTAGTTGACCCCCAGGAAATCGATTGGAGCGGCCACCACCTCGATATCATCAGCTGGCACCGGGGGCAGGTTATCCCCGTAGAAGGCGACCATGTCCGTCGGGTAGCCACGCCCGTACAGTGGATCGAGGAACCAGCGATTGAAGAAACCATCGTAGCGGTGCGCGGCCTCCCGGTCGGCCGGGGAGTCCGAGGCAGGGTAGACCGCCGCGAGGTTCAGGGTAATGCCCACGCGAGCCCCAGCACTGTTTGCGCGGAGGATCGGAACCGCGCGACCGTGAGCCGCAAGCAGGGTCCGCGTTGCGGCAAGCGCGGCGCGGAGGTCTCGCCGACCGGGCGCGTGCTCGCCAGTCAGATAGCCGAGGAACGCCACGCACCACGGCTCGTTCAGGGTGATCCAGTTTTTGACCCGATCCCCGAGCCGACGCGAAACAATGTTGACGTACTCGACGAAGGCATCCGCCGTACTACGACTGGGCCAGCCGCCCGCATCCTCGAGAGGCTGCGGAAGATCCCAGTGGTAGAGCGTCACCCACGGCGTGATATCGGCGGCGAGTAGACCGTCCACCAGGCGATCGTAGAAAGCCAGCCCGCGCTCGTTGACCCCTCCGCGCCCGCGCGGCAGAATCCTCGGCCAGGCAATCGAAAAGCGGTAGGCCTTCAAATTAAGCTCGCGCATCAGACGGATGTCTTCGGGCCAGCGATGGTAATGGTCGCAGGCGATATCGCCGGTATCGCCCCCGTGGGTTTTCCCGGGGGTATGACTGAACCGATCCCAGATTGACTCACCGCGTCCATCCTCACGGACCGCGCCCTCAATTTGATAGGCGGCCGTGGCCGCACCCCAGAGAAAGGTCGTTGGAAACACACCCCCACCTGTCGGATGATCACCGTGCTGTGCCATTCCGGTTATTCTCCCTCTTTCCTGACTTCTCCGCGATGACGTGCGGCAGGGAGCACGAGCTTGCGGCCCCACGCCGCACCCAGCCGATGCGGTGGTTCCTGCTGACCGACGCGCAGGACGCCTGCCCGCGGCATAGATCGTGCTGACGGCCCCTGGGATAGAACGTGCCAGGGCCACCGGGTCCGCGCTCCCCCGGATCAATTCCGGGCAACAACGCGCGCGTCGCTCGTCGCCTTCATTCTACCGCGCCCCGGTCGGGATCGGGCCCGTGCCCTTCATACGATCACTCGCCGGGTGAGTCGAAAGCCCATGAGCACGATCGGCGATGACCCCACCGTGCCTTTCCAGAGAGACGGTGAGCAACGGACAGCCGCCGCCCTCCCATCGCGAGACCGCGCCACCCTTCTGATTACACCAGCGCTCCACCCCGGCCCGGCTCGTGCATCCGGCCGGCGGCTGCGCGGTCTCCGCCGCCTCCCCTGGCCGATGCTCGCGGGCGGCGCGGCGCTCCTCCCGCGAACCGCGCGGGCCGAGGTCCCGACGCCATTTCTGCCAGCATCACCGCAGGCGGCCGCCATCGCCGATCTCTTCTGGCTGATCATCGGGATCGCCACGGTCATCTTCATCGGCGTCATGGCCGTCCTGCTGTACGCGTCTTTTGCCTACCGCGAGCGTCCCGGTCGGCAGCCGGCGCAGTTCGCCGGCAATCTCCCCCTAGAGATCACCTGGACAGGGCTTCCCACCCTTCTGCTCCTCATTATCTTTATCCTGACCATCCGGACCATGTCCCGGACTTCGCCGCCTGCAGGCGATCCGCTGGAGATAACCGTGGTGGCGCACCAGTGGTGGTGGGAGATCCGCTACCCCGAGGGCTTTAGCACCGCGAACGAGATCCACGTACCCGTAGGTGAGCCGGTCCTGATCCACCTGGAATCGGCCGATGTCATCCACAGCTTCTGGGTGCCCCAGCTCGCCGGCAAGACCGACGCAAACCCCGGCCACCATCGGCTAGTCTGGTTTACACCGACGCGAGTGGGAACTTTCGCCGGCCAGTGCGCCGAGTTCTGCGGCGTCCAGCATACCTGGATGCTGATCCGGGTTGTGGTCGAGACGCCGACCGCCTATCAGGCATGGGTTCGGCACGAACGCGGGCCGGCCGCCACGCCAACCGGCCTGGCGCTCCGGGGGAAGCAGGTCTTCGATCAGCAGGCGTGCGGGAGCTGTCACACCATCGCCGGGACCGCCGCGAATGGGGTCGCCGGACCGGATCT
>JAJPJC010000009.1 GCA_021324445.1 Isosphaeraceae bacterium | reverse complement strand
CCCGGCTTCGGCGGCGACCACTTCCTGGCGCCCGAGTTTGCCAGCGACCGGCGGCTGTCCGCCGGCAAGGATTTCCTCCGGGTGGTGCTCGACCCGGACTGCGGCACCGGCCACCACACCTTCGCCGACAGCGCCACCAACGGACCCCGGGGCACGGCCCTGGTCGAGGAGTTCCTGCCGCATCTCGAGCAGAGGTTCCCCGCCATCGCCGAGCCCCGCGCCCGCTTGCTCACCGGTCATTCCTCCGGGGGCTGGAGCAGCCTCTGGCTTCAGGTGACCTACCCGGACGTCTTCGGCGGCACCTGGTCGACCAGTCCCGACCCGGTCGATTTCCGCGACTTCCAGCGGGTGAATCTCTACGCGCCGGGGGAGAACGTCTACCGCGACCGCGCGGGCAAGCGCCGGCCGATCGCGCGGATGGGCGGCGTCCCGGTCCTGTTCTTCGACCGGTTCACGCGGATGGACGATGTCATTGGCTGGGGTTGCCAGCTCGGGTCGTTCGAGGCGGTCTTCAGCCCGCGCGGTCCGGACGGCCGGCCGCGCCGGCTCTGGGACCGCTCCACAGGCGCCCTCGATCCCGAGGTGGCCAGGGCCTGGGAAGCCTATGACATCCGGCTGATCCTGGAGCGGAACTGGCCGGCGCTGGGCCCGAAACTCAAGGGGAAGCTGCACCTGATCGTCGGCGAGCGGGATACCTTCTATCTCGAAGGGGCGGTCAAGCTCTTGAAGGAGTCGCTGGCCCGGCTGGGCAGCGACGCCGTCGTCGAGATCGTCCCCGACCGCGACCACGACACGCTCCTGGACGTCACGCTGGCCCAGCGGCTGGACCGCGAGATGACGGCGGCTGTGGGTAGGGATCAGGCACCAAAGTAGGTCAGCCTTTAGCCTGACTCGATCTGATTTCCTGTCAGGCTAAAGCCTGACCTACGGCCCGAGAGGAGGTCCCCGATGCCCGTGCTGGACCGCGAGGAGTACATCGAGCAGGCGTACTTCTTCCATGCCTTCCGCGAACGCCTGGTCGACGGCCTCCCCTCCCAGGACATCCTGGCGCGGATCGGCGAGGAGCTGCTGTCGACGACCAAGCTGCCGATGGCGATCTCCTTCCTCCACTCGGAGATCAAGGTCTCCGGGCTGATGAGTCCGGCCATGGCGCGGATCAGCCACTATTTCACGCCGTTCCAGACGCACGTCATCAGCCAGGCCGAGCTCGATCAAAGCCGCTTCGCGATGGAGCAGGCCCTGCTGGTGCTGGAGCGGGAGGCCAAGTTCAAGGCCGAGGGACCCGCGCTGGCGGCCCTGTTCGTCTTCCAGTTCGAGGCCCTGTCGCGCAATCGTTTGGGCTATACCCAGGGCCTGGCCGCGATGGCGGCCGACCCGTTCTACACCGAGGACTGGCACGACTACATCCTGACGCTCCGCGCCCGCCTGGGCGACGTCGACTTCGCCGACCTGATCTTCGTCCGTTCCGAGCATTTCGTCAAGGAACGGCAGCGGCTCAACCCCGAGTTCACGCCCAAGTTCCCGACCCTCTTCGGCGAGAAGGAGGGGAAGATCGCCCGCGCCAACCGGGGCCGCGATCCGCTCTACCTCTTCTCGGCCTTGCAGCGCCAGCTCGGCTATCCCGAGGTCCCCCGGCCGCGCCGCCCCGACGAGCTCGAGGCCCGCGTCGTCCTCCTCGAGCAGAAGATCGCCCAGCTCGAGAACCGGCTCAAGCTCGCCGAGAGCGAGATCCAGCAGGACATCGACCTCTCCCAGGTCATGGTCAAGCCCGAGGAGACCGCGGGCATCCCGAAAGGCTGGGGCGGGGCGCAGTAGAGTGTCCCTCCCAACAATCGCGGCGCAGCGCGCATCTGGGACATCCCCGATTGCCCATTCCCAGTGCGGTGGTTCCGGCTCTCTGGAATCTGGAATCTGGAATTGAATTCCCAGTGCGGTGGTTCCGGCTCTCTGGAATCTGGAATTTGGAATCCGGAGCGGTGGTTCCGGCTCTCTGGAATCTGGAATCTGGATAGGAGTTACGCAGTTGCCGTTTCTGGGAGGGTGAGCCAAGGCCGGGCCAGATAACTCCGGACCGCTTCGCGCACCAGGCTCAATTTCGTCTCGAAACCGCTGATCCCGGTGGTGAAGAAATGCCATTCCAGCCGCAAGAATGCACGCAGCGCCAACCCGATGTGGTTCCGCTGCGCCTTCGCCGCGCGGGCCTGGCACTTCTCCACCCCGCAGTTCTGCTTCAACTCCCGATGATAGTTCTCGATGGCGAAGCTCAGCTCGCCGTAGTGCTGCCGGGTGCCGGCGTCCATCCTCAGGTCATTGGTGGCCCAGTATTCCGCGACGCCGTTTGGGGCGTCGATCCGAAAGACTCGGACCATCCCATAGCCCTGCAGATGAAGCACCGTCCCCGAGGCCGAGATCGCCACCTCGTCCAGCTCCCGCTTGCGCCGGTCTTCCGGAGTCACCTTGCGGTTGCCCTTGAGCTTGGTCAGGAAGATCCAGCCGTAGTCGCGGACCTGCTTGAGGTTCTCCAGGCTGGCGTACCAGCTATCGAAGAGGATGCACCGCGGCGCGAAGCCGCGGGCCTTGGCCATCAGGAGCATCTCCCAGAAGTGGTCGTTCTTGGTCAGGCCGTCCCGATCTTTGTCGAAGATCCGGTAGTCGCAGGCGATCTTGCGATCGCCGTCGGTCCACAGCAAGGTGATCAGGTTGATGCCGCGGACGACCGCGTGATGCTTGCCCGACCAGTGGTTGGTGACCAAGTCGATCTTCTTGGCGGAGGGCTTGTCGAGCGTGGAGTCGTCGAGGACCAAGACGCCTTGGTTGCGCACGACCAAGGGCTGGGCCTCCTCCCAGAGGATCTCGGGTTCCGGGTCCAGGCGGTGCAGGAGGCGGTTGAAGGAGTCATGGTGAGCCGCGAAGGGGGAGCGCGGTTGGACGCGTCCGGCCTCGGCGCAGGAGAAGGCGCGGGGCGAACTGGCCAGGAACTGGATGTAATCTTCCGCGGTACAGCGTGGGAGGTTCATGCTGCAATCATAGGGTTGGTGAACAAACCAGCAAACTGAACTCAAGTACATTAACTGCGTAACTCCTACTGGAATTTGGAATCCGGTGCGGTGGTTCCGGCTCTCTGGAATCTGGAATCTGGAATTTGGAATCCGGTGCGGTGGTTCCGGCTCTCTGGAATCTGGAATCTGGAAT
>JAJPJC010000253.1 GCA_021324445.1 Isosphaeraceae bacterium | reverse complement strand
TTGCGGGCGCGGTCGTCGTCGTTTACGCATGGAGGGCCTCCTTTTGTGGCTACCCCCTTTCTACGCTCCCGGCCTCAGCTAAGTTTGCCATCCTAGTTTTTTTTCGCATGGGAATCCAGGCTAGTGATTCCGGCGGTTGCGCCCTTTCATCTTTCATCCGGTCCGGCCCGGGAGCCAAGCCAGCAGAGAACGCTGGCGAACCACGCCGATGGCCAATAACCCACTGAGATGAGGAGACCCAGCCATGACACGCTCCGAACGTCAGCAAAACCGGTCGGCTTGGATCCAGGCACGGCGACGATGGGCCGGGAAGCATCGCCCACGCTCCCTCTCGCGACGGCCATGGGTCGATCTCCTTGAGAACCGCCGCCTGCTCTCGGGACCGGATTTCACCGAGTACCCGATCTACTCCTTGATTGGCACACCCGGCATCTCCGATCTCGTGACGGGTCCGGACGGCAACATCTGGTTCACGGTCCCCAACAGGTTTGATCCGTATACGGGCGATAGCGGCCCGGGGAATTTCATCGGCGAGCTGACCACCAAGGACACGGTCACGACTGCGGATCTGGTCACATCGGGCGTGATGACCCTGCCCTCCGGCACGGTCATACCCGCGGGCACAACCGTGCCCGCCGGCATGGACATTCCCGCCGGCACGGTCGCCGAATTCCCGATCCCCACGCCCAACAGCGAGCCCGCCCACATCGTCGCCGGCCCCGATGGCAATCTGTGGTTCACGGAGTACAACGGGAACAACATCGGTGAAATCAGCGGCAGCAATACGCTCCAGGACGGCACCTTCAACAGCTCGGATTGGTCGTTCATGACCTCGATCTACGCGCCGGGAGACACAGTCGCAGTCACTCCCTCACAGCAAACCTCCGGAGGGAACCCTGGCGACTACCAGCAGATCGAGTTCGATGCTACCTCTGTGCCTAACCTTGCTGATCTGGGGGAATTCGCTTTCTATACAGCGGATTCCTATGACCCATCGAAGAGCGGCGCCATCACTAGCATCGATTTCTCTCTGAACTATCTCTCACAATACCCAGCTCAGGATGACGCGGGAGGCACCACTTATAGCATGGCTCTGATGCAGAATGGCCTGGTATATGAATCCTATGCCGGCGTGTATGCAGTGGACGGAAACCTCCCTAACCACACCTGGCTCTCATGGTCGCACCAAATGGATGCATACTCTTTCGAATTAGCAAATTACCTGACGCCGTGTAGCACGTGCGCCTTGTATCCTGATTTCTCCTCAACCGGGGCTCCGATCACGTTCGGCTACATCGCTTCGGACGGTGCCTGTTCGGATTGCGCAAGCGGTCCGGGGGTAGTCGACGCCGGTGTGGACAACTGGAAAGTCACGATCCACTCAGCACTTTCGGTCACGTCCAACGTGCAAATCACCGAGTATCCGCTCCCCGAGGCCGATTCCGATAACGTGTACTTCGGGTCGCGCCCTGTCGGCATCACGGTGGGACCAGCCTCTCTGACCAACCCGAACGGCCAACAGGACTTGTGGTTTACAATGAGTAGTGTCAATGGTATAGATACCTTTCAGGATTACCTACAGGGGTACTATCTCATCGATCCACTGGCCGGAGGTGGCTATGTCTTGCCAAGCGTGAGCAGCCCCGAGGAGATCAAGACGAGTCTGGACGGAAAGTCTCTCTGGTTCAATCTGAAGGACGCCGGCGCTGGATTGGGACTTGTCGGCGAGAACACGCTCGCGCAGTTGACCTCCCAGGGTTTCATCGACGAGACCGCCCCTCAGGCGGGGTCGTGGACCGATTTCACCGTGGGGCCGGATGGCAACATCTGGGGCGTGGGTGTAGGCGAAATCGATCGAGTTACCCCCGGGACAAGCTTGACCCCCTTACCTTCGTACTCCAACGCGTTCGTCACGATCGCCTCAGTCACGAGCTTCTACCCTGGCGTGATCCTCGAGGGTGGTATCACCACCGGCAACGACGGCAACCTCTGGTTCACGGACACAGCCGGAAGCATCGGCCGGATTACGCCCGACGGGACGATCACCCTGTATTCCTCGCCGACGCCTGGGGCGGGCGGCTCGATCACGGTCGGGCCGGATGGCAACATCTGGTTCGTCGATGAACCGTATTATATCGATGAGATGACGTATCCTCCCACCACCTATATCGTGACCCGCGACGACGACGCGATGATACCGGGTACGAACCTCCCGGTCCCGGGCACCTTGAGGTACGCCATCGAGCATTCCAACATGATCCCCGGTCCGAATACGATTACGTTCGATATCCCGGGATCGGGGCCCCAGGTCATCACGCTGCAATCCCCCCTGCCGGCCATCACCACGCCGGTCACGATCGACGGGACGACGCAACCGGGCTACTCTTCCGGCAGCCCGGTGATCGTCCTCAATGGCGCCGGCGCCGGACCGGGGGCCGACGGGCTGGACCTGAGCGCGACGGCCGCCGGGAGCACGATCCGGGGGCTGGAGATCACCGCCTTCCAGGGTGCGGGCCTCTCATTCTCGGGCGGGAGCGGCTTCCGGGTTTCCGGCGACGAGATCCTCAACGACGGCAACCCCGGCATCCATCTGACCGGGACCAGCGGCAGCACGATCGGCGGCACCACCGCCGGGGACCGCAACATCATCGCTGGCAACGGCGATGGCATTCTGCTCTCATTCGGCTCGACCGATGACGTCATCGCGGGCAATTACGTGGGTGTCGCCGCGGACGGCGCCACGGCCTTGCCGAACACCATTCAGGGAATCGTCATCGAAGACTCGCCGGGAAACACGATCGGCGGCACCAGCGCGGGGGACCGCAACGTCATCTCCGGCAACACGTATAACGGCATCATCCTGATCGGGTCGGGATCGACAGACGATCTCGTCGCGGGGAATTTCATCGGCGTCACCGCCGATGGCTCCAATCCCCTCCCCAACGGCTCCGGGATCTACGTCGGCGCCGCCGATTTTTATGTCACAGCGGCCACGGGAGTCGCCGATCAGGACGAGATCCTCGACAACGTGATCTCCGGTAACAACAACGGTTACGGCATCGCCCTTCAGGGTGACGCGACGAATCCCACGACGGGCGCCATCATCCAGGGGAACCTCATCGGCACCAACGCCGCCGGCTCCGCCGCCCTGCCCAACACCGGCGGAGGCATCATCCTGTACGATGTCACGGCCAGCACCATTGGCGGGACGGCCAGCGGGGCCGGCAACCTGATCTCGGGCAACACCGCCGAGGGGGTCAGGATCGCCTCGGGCTCAGCCGACAACTTGGTGGAGGGCAACCTGATCGGCACTAACGCCGCCGGCTCCGCGGCGGTGGGCAATGGCTACTCCGGGATCTCGATCCGCGACGGTGCCACCGGCAACACGGTGGGCGGGACCACGGTCGCGGCGCGCAACGTCATTTCGGCCGGCGGCAACTGGGGCGTGATCCTCTTCGGCACGGGGACGACCGGCAACCTGATCGAGGGCAACTATATCGGCACCAACGCCGCGGGATCCGCCGCGCTGGGCAACGCGATCGCCGGGGTCGCGCTCGGCCCGCCGGGGAACACCGTCGGCGGGACCGTCGCGGGTGCCGGCAACCTGATCTCGGGCAACGGCAGTACCGGCATCCAGATCGACGGCACGGGGTCCGCCGGCTGCCTGGTGGAGGGCAACCTGATCGGCACCGATGCCTCCGGGAGCGTCGCACTGGGTAACGGCTACGCGGGTGTCCAGATCTCCAACGGCGCCGTCGACAACACGATCGGCGGGGCCATCGCCGCCGCCCGGAACGTCCTCTCCGGCAACGGTGACTGGGGCGTGGTGATCTTCGGGACCGGGACCAGCGGCAACCTGGTCGAGGGGGACTTCGTCGGGACGAACGCGGCCGGGACGGCGGCCGTGCCCAACGCGGAGGGGGTCGGCGTCTACACCCCGGGGAACACCATCGGTGGGACGGCCGCGGGGGCGGGAGATGTCGTCTCGGGTAACAAGTCCGAGGGGATTCGCCTCGACTCGGGCAGCGGATCGACTTTGGTCGACGGGAACTTCGTCGGCACCAACGCCGCCGGCTCCGCCACCGTCGCCAACGGCGGGGATGGGATCGATATCTACGGCGCCGGCAACGCGATCGGTGGGACGGCCTCAGGCGCCCGCAACGTGGTCTCGGGCAACAAGGGCCTCTTCGGCATCCTCCTCCAGGGGACGAGTGCGACGGGCAACCTGCTGGAGGGGAATCGCATCGGCACCAACGCTGCCGGGACGGCGGCCGTGTCGAACGCGTATTATGGGGTCGGGGTCAACGGCCCGGGGAACACGATCGGTGGGACCGCCCCGGGGGCTGGGAACCTCATATCCGGCAACGGCAACGCAGGGATCGACTTCCTCACGGGCGGATCGACTCTCGTCCAGGGGAACTTCATCGGCACCAACGCCGCCGGCTCCGCCGCCGTCCCGGGCGGCTACGTGGGCATGTATCTTTTCAGCAGCGGGAACACGATCGGCGGGACCGCCGCCGGCGCCGGCAACGTCATCTCAGGCAACAGCTCGGAGGGAATCTACATCTATTCGATGGCCGGGTCGGAGCTGATCCAGGGGAATCGTATCGGCACCAACGCCGCTGGCTCCGCCGCGGTGGCCAACGACGTCGGGATCCAGATCTCCGGCCCGAACAATACCATCGGCGGCACGGCCGCCGGCGCCGGCAACCTGATCTCGGGCAATGGCCTGGATGGCGTCTGGATCACCGGCAATGCGGCGTCCAGCAACCTGCTCGAGGGGAACCGGATGGGCACCAATGCCGCCGGGACCGCCGCCATCCCCAACGGCGACGCCGTGGTGATCGCCGCGGCCGGGAACACGATCGGTGGGACCGCGGCCGGGGCGGGGAACATCCTCTCGGGCAACGCGGGCTACGGGCTCCGGATCAGCGGCGCGACCGCGGCCGGCAACGTCGTCCAGGGAAACGTCATCGGCACCAACGCCGCAGGAACCGCCGCGCTGGGCAATGGTGGCGACGGTGTCTCGATCCAGGGTGGGGCCAGCTCCAACACGATCGGCGGCACCGCCGCCGGCGCCGGCAACGTCATCGCCTTCAACGCCGGCAATGGGGTGGCGGTCGGGCTCGGCGCCTTCGACGCCGCCCTCGAGAACGCCATCCTCGAGAACTCGATCTTCTCGAACGGAGCCCTGGGCATCGGCGTGAACAATTCCGCGCCCCAGGCCGCGCCGGTGCTCATCAGCGCCACCGACCTCGGCTCGCAAACCACGGTCACGGGGACGGTCAGCGGCGCCCCGAACGCCAGTTGTCGCATCGAGTTCTACTCCAACCCGGCGGGGACGGGCCAGGGCCAGACGTACCTCGGCTTCCTCAACGTCACGACCAACGGCAGCGGCTCCGGGGCATTCAGCTTCTCGCCGCCGTCATCCGTGTCCGTCGGCCTGAATATCACGGCGACGGCGACCGATCCCAACGGCGATACATCGGAGTTCTCGGCGCCCGCCACTGTCCAGCCGGCTCCGGTCAATGTCACCAGTGATTTGTTCATCAAGCTCGGAGGCTTCGTCTTCAATCGGAGCACTCGCCAGTTCACTCAGTCCATCACGATCACCAACGTCAGCCAGGCGGCGATCACCGGGCCGATCGAGCTGGTGCTGCTGAACCTCACGAATGCCACGCTCGTCAACCAGACCGGCACGTACCAGGGCAACCCCTACATCACCGTGCTGAGCAGTGGCTCGCTGGGCGTCGGACAGAGCCTGACCTTCACGCTGGTCTTCAACGATCCGACTCTCGCCCCGATCACGTACACGTCCGAGTTCCTGGCGGGACCGATCCCGCCCGAAGACTGAGCCAGAAAACCGCGAACGATCCCCGGATAGGTGGAAAGGAGCCCGTCATGAGCCTGTGGCGCCGGATCTCTTGTGCTGGTCTGCTGGGACTGGTCCTGATCCTGGCCGGACCGCCGGCCCGCGCCGACCTGAGTTGGACCGTGAGCCTCGATACCGCCCGGTTGGCCACGGACTACACCGGCCCCTTCGCGCTCGACTTCGAATTAGTCGGCAGCAACGGGAACACCGTCACGCTCAGCAACTTCTCGTTCGGCACCGCCGGGAGCGCCGGTCCGGGGTCCGCGTTCCTCACGGGAGGAGCGAGCGGCAATCTCGGAACCAGCGTCAGCCTCAACGATAGCGCCAGCTTTTTCAGCGACTTCAACCAGCAGTTCACGCCGGGCACGACGCTCACGTTCACCATGAACTCCACTCTCGTTGCGCCGCCGTCGGGCGGCACGCCCGATAACTTCTCCATGGTGATCCTCTCCAATTACGAGACCACCAACGGTTACAACTTTATCTCAAACCTTCCACCCCCGCCGGGGGATACGCCCATCCCCACGACCGACACCGTAGCCGACACCTTCTTCAACTTCAACATCAACGGAACAGGGTCAACAACGGTCAGTAGCTTCTCCAGCACGAGCGGGGATGTCTCGATCGCCGTCACCCCGACTACGGTCGTCCCCGAGCCCTCGAGCGTTGTGTTCGTGTGTACGGGCACACTCGGGCTGCTCGGGTACGCCTGGAGACGCCGGCGGAGGGAGGCTATCGCGGCGTAACGTGGTGGCCCGCGCGTGTGAGTCAGGGAGACCCTTCCAGAGGAATGGCCCTCCCTTCCGCAGGCCATCACACTCGGCAGAGGAGGCGGATGAGAGGTCTGCGCCAGGTGCGCGTCTGCACGGTGATGTGCCGCCGCTCCGGATCGAGCCACCAGTCAAGGTCGTAGTCGAGCAGGGCGGGCAGCCCCAGCAGCGGCAACCGCGGGCCAGGAGGAACGGCGTCCCGCGTGTGGACTACGATCCCTTTGCGCATCTCCAGCCGGGACGGCGGCCGACTGCTGGCCACCTCCGGCCGGCCGGGGCTGTTCGGGTATAGCCAGACCGTCGCCTCCCGGCACGCGACGGGCTGCCCCTCGATCTTGATGACTCCAAGGTCCGCCAGCAGACCGGGGTCGATCCCGGCCCACTCGCGCAGGTGCCGATCCTGAACCGAGAAGCCGAAGTTGTTCCCCGTGTCCAGCAGGGCCGAGAACCTCGGGATGTTCGGCTCGAGTACGAGGACCCCACCCAGGTGGACGCTCACCCACACCGGGATCTGGTCGGCACGGATCGTGACATACCGGTCGCCGAACCGCAGCGACATGCCATCCTTCGGGATGGGAAGTCGATCGAGGATCTTCATACGTCGTCGAGGGGAGGCTCGTCCGGGTCCGTGTATTCGTAGAGGGACCGGTCGGACTCGAACGTCCCCCACGGAGGGATCCCGTCGCGACTGGGCTCCAGCCACCCGACGTAGAACTCCCCGCGTTTCAGCCCGCGGCGGAAGCATTCCTGGTAGGCGTCGACTTCCGACCGCGCGACGACCACTCGCTCCTCCCCATGGTACGCCGCGCACTTCCCACGATTCCGCCGCTTCTTGAGCAGCTCGGGCAGATCCCGCCAGAACGCCTGCATCGAGCGGAGCCGCAGGGGCGGAATGTCCGGATGGGGCTCGTGGGCGGGTCGGGGCAGCTCTCCGGAGAGGCGCGCGTACACCTCGGCTGGGACCAGGATGTAGGTGTCGTGGGTCACCGGATCGATGATCTGCACGGGCTGGCCCTGAGCCATCGCCTGCCGCTGCTCGGCATTCAGTTCGATCATGGCTCACCTCCCACACCATCCTACCGTCAGGGTGGGAGAGCGGACAGAGCCCCGGGACATTCGATGATTTTCCACCGAGATCCTTGTCAGGGGCGTGATTCCTCCCCTGAGTCCCCGGCGGCTCGATGCACCCTGGACCGCGCGATCACGCCAGGATCTCGCGCGCGACGTGGCCACTGACATCGGTGAGGCGGAAGTCGCGGCCGCTGTAGCGATAAGTCAGCCGCTCATGGTCCAGGCCCATGAGATGGAGGATCGTGGCGTGGAGATCGTGGACGTGCATGCGATTCTCGACGGCCTGCATGCCCAACTCGTCGGTGGCGCCGTGGACGTAACCCCCCTTGACCCCGCCACCGGCCAGCCACATCGAGAAGCCCAGGCTGTGGTGGTCGCGGCCCTTGGCCCCCTCCGAATACGGGGTCCGGCCGAACTCGCCGCCCCAGAGGATCAGGGTGTCCTCGAGTAATCCCCGGGCCTTCAGGTCCTTCACCAGCGCGGCGATCGGGCGGTCGCTCTTCTGCGCGTGGTCGCGATGCTTGTTGATGTCCGCATGGTCGTCCCACGGTTGATCGTTGCCGTAGTAGACCTGGACGACGCGCACCCCGCGCTCGACTAACCGCCGGGCGATCAGGCAGGCGTTGGCGAACTCGCCCGAGCCGTACAACTCCCGGGTCGCCGCCGATTCGCGGGCCAGGTCGAACGCCTCGCGCGCCTCGAACTGCATGCGGAAGGCCATCTCCAGCGAGGCGATCCGCGATTCCAGGGCCTCGTCGGGCCCGCGCGCGTTCAAGTGCTCGTGGTTCAGCGCCTGGAGCAGGTCGATCTGGGCGCGCTGGGCCGGCCGCGACAGATGGCGATTGGTCACGTCGCGGATGATCCGGTCCGGGTCGATCGAGTTGTTGCGGATGTGCGTCCCCTGGTAGATGCCGGGCAGGAAGCTGTTGCTCCAGAGCTGAGGCCCGACGACCGGCTTGCCGGGGCAGAGCACCACGAAGCCGGGCAGGTTCTGATTCTCCGTCCCCAGGCCGAAGGTCAGCCAGGAGCCCAGGCTGGGCCGGATCGGCTGCATGTTGCCCGAGTTCATCATCAACAGCGACGGCTCGTGGTTCGGGTTGTCGGTGTACATCGAGCGGATCACGCAGATGTCGTCGATGCAGGCCGACACGTGCGGGAACAGCTCCGAGACTGCGATCCCGCTCTGGCCGCGGGGGCGGGCCGAGAACGGCGAGGGCATCATCTTGCCCCGCTTGCG
Organism: Isosphaeraceae bacterium; assembly: GCA_021324445.1. Classification (GTDB taxonomy): domain Bacteria; phylum Planctomycetota; class Planctomycetia; order Isosphaerales; family Isosphaeraceae; genus JAJPJC01. The sequence continues at coordinate 17,206 of JAJPJC010000253.1, read as the reverse complement.
GCGGCCGGTCATCACCGAGGCCGGCGGGTCCTGGCCGGCGTACTTCTCCAGCGCCGGCTTGGGATCGAAGGTGTCGACGTGCGACGGACCGCCGTTCATGAACAGGAAGATCACCCGCCTGGCCCGCGCGGGGAAATGCGGCGGCTTGGGCGCCAGCGGATTGCTGGGCACCGCCGCCTCCGTGCGACCGGGCGTCGCCGCCTGCGCCGAGCCGGCCCCACCCAAGAGCCCCGCGTCGGCCAGCACGCTCCCAAGCCCCAGCGCGCCGAAACCCCCGCCGATCCGGCAGAACATGGCCCGCCGGGTCAGGAATGCGCCGGGACCGATTCCCCCGTCCACCGCTCTTCGATCATGGTCCGCTTGCATGGCCGGCGTGCTCCCGGTTCGACGACCGACGACTAACCACAAAGTCCACAGAGATCCCAGAAAAGAATTATCAGAGAAGATTTAACCACGAAATACACGAAATACACGAAACAAAAGAAAGAAACACGCAATCATTCTAGGTCAAAATGAGATATCGGAATTAAAGCAATGCATTCTATTCTTCTTGTCTTTTTTCGTGTATTTTGTGTATTTCGTGGTTGAATCTTCTGTATTTTCTGTGGTTATCCCTCTGTCTTCCCGCGTATGGTGGATCGATCAATCGACGAAGAGGAACTCGTTGGCCGCCAGCAGGGCCTGGGTGTAGCGTTCCCAGCGGCTCAGGTCGGTCTGGGCGTGCGCAGCAGGGCCGTCGGTCGCCGGAGGCTCGGGTGCGTGGAGGTAGGCCAGGCCGAGCTCGAGCTCGCGTGCCGTTGCGTCGCGGCCGTAGAGCAGGCGATAGGCCCTGCGGATCGATGCGGCGTCGTCCCCGGCGGCGGAACTCCCCCGCAGCCGGGCGGCGACCGCCCGGGCGTTGTCGACCATGAACTCGCTGTTGAGCACAAAGAGCTGCTGGAGCGGGACGGTCGTCTCGACCCGCTGGCCGCTGGTGATATTCGGGTCGGGGAAGTCGAAGAGGCGGAGCATCCAGGCCAGGTCGTGCCGGCTGATCGCCGCGTAGGTGGTGCGTCGGCGATTGCCCGGCGCATCCAGGCTCTGCGACGGACCGCCGATCGTCGCGTCGAGCCGGCCGGCGACGGCCAGCAGGGCGTCGCGCCAGGCCTCGACGTCCAGCCGGCGGCGGTTCATCCGCCAGAACAGGGTATTGGCCGGGTCTCTGGCCAGACCCTGCGAGTCGGACCGGCTGCTCTGCTGGTAGGTCGCCGAGAGCAGGATTTCCCGGTGCAGCGCCTTGAGCGACCAGCCGGAGGCGATGAGCCGGCGGGCCAGCCAGTCCAGCAGCTCGGGATGGCTGGGCCGTTCGCCCAGGACCCCGAAGTTGCTGGTCGTCCCGACCAGGCCGCGGCCGAAATGGTCATGCCAGATCCGGTTGACCATCACCCGGGCCGACAGCGGGTTGGCGGGGCTGGCGATGGCTCGGGCCAGCTCGAGCCGGCCGCTGCCCTGGTGGAACGTCGCCCGATCGCCGCCCAGCACGGTCAAGAACCGCCGCGGGACCTTGGCCCCCGGCGTCTTCTCATTGCCCCGGACCAGCACGGGCATGTCGGTCGGCCGGGAGGCGTCGACCAGGGTGTGGATCACCGGATACTTGGGCGGGGCCTTCTTCTTCAAGACCTCCAGCTCGGCCCGCAGCGCTTTCACCTTCGCCTGGGACTCGCCGGTCAGCGTCCGCTCGAACGCCTTGAGCTGGTCGGTCGCCACCTTCTTCTTCAACCGCTCCGCCGCGGCCTTGACGAACGCCGTGATCGCCTTCTCCTTGGCCGCGATCGCAGCCTGAGCCTGGTTGTAGGCGTCGATCTGCTCCTTGGGAGCGGCGGGCACCTCGACGTAGTCGGTGCTGGCGAAGACGCCCTCCAGGGCATAGTAATCGGTGGTGGGGATCGGGTCGTACTTGTGGTCGTGGCACCGGGCACAGGCCACGGTCAGGCCCAGGAAGCCGCGGGTCAAGGTGTCGATGCGGTCGGCGTACTGGTCGTGCTTGGCGCGGTCTCCATAGTAGACCGGCCCGCAGGCGAAGAAGCCCAGCGCCGCCAGGCGGTCGAGACGCTGCGTAGCTGGCCCGTCGACCAGGTCGCCGGCGATCTGCTCGATGATGAACCGATCATAGGGCATGTCGCCGTTGAAGGCCCGGATCAGCCAGTCGCGATACTTGAACCCGAACGGATAGAGCCGGGGCTGGAATGAGTGGGCCTGGTCTTCGCCGTAGCGCGCCACGTCGAGCCAGTATCGGCCCCAGCGCTCGCCGTAGTGGGGCGAGGCCAGCAGGCGGTCGACCACCCGGGCGAAGGCATCCGGCGACTCATCGCGGAGGAACGCCTCGATTTCCTCGGGTGTCGGCGGCAGGCCAATGAGGTCGAAGGTGGCGCGGCGGATCAAGGCCGCCTTGCCGGCCGGCGGCGACGGCGCCAGGCCGTTGGCCTCGAGCTTGGCCAGGATGAAGCGATCGATCGGCGAGTCGGGCCAGGCTTCGTCCCGGACCGCTGGCGGCTCGGGATGGCCGATCGGCTGGAGCGACCAGAAGGACCGGGCTTGCTCGGTCACGGCGGCGGTGGACGTGGTGGCGCCGGTCGCTGCCGGCGACGCCGCGGCGGCCGGGGTGCGGCTCGCGAGATCGGGCCGGGGCGACGGCCAGGGCGCGCCCCGCTTGACCCATTCGGTCAGCGCGGCGATCTCCTCGTTCTTGAGCTTCCCCTTGGGGGGCATCTGCACGCCCCCGTCGTATCGGATCGCCTCGATCAGCGCACTCTCCTCGGGCTTGCCCGGGACGACGACCGGACCGCCCTCGCCCCCCTTGAGCATCGAGTCGCGCGCGTCGAGCCGGAGCCCACCCTTGGGCTTGGCGGTCCCGTGGCACTCCAGGCAGTGGGCCGCCAGCACCGGGCGGACCTTCGCCTCGAAGAACTCCTCCGCCGCCGGGTCGAGCTTACCGCCATTCGGACCCGGATCGCCCGCGATCGCCGGCATTGCCGTCATCGCCATCGTCGCCGACAGCACCAGCCCGGGCGCCATCCAGCCCCGGAAGGCCCAGCGCAGGGATAAGCCCATGACATCCGTCTCCGCGCCGCAAAAGGTTTGACCGATATTTAACATCGACCATTTCGCGGCGGATGTCAAGGGTTTACGTCTCCGGGGGGCCGGGGTGCCCGCCTCTTCCGCGTCACGGGGAGAGCTGCTTGCGGAACGAGTCGAGGTCGGGACAGGTGGCGGCGAGCTTGTTCAGTTCGATCAGCCGAGCTTCATCCTCGATGGACTTGAGCTTGGTCCCGAGTTTCTTGGCCTTCGTCCCAAAGCGATCCACGAGTGTCCAGGATCATCGCCTGCCTACCCTCGCGTGTCCACTCCGCCCTCAGTTCCCTCACAATCGGCGATTTCGACTCAAGCATGGCCTTGCGTCCCATCAAGAGTTTGAGCAACCTCGCGTCATCATACCTCAGGCTGGCCAGGAAGTGGGTCACCACCAGCAGGCTCTGTCGCTCGCCTTCCGACATGACGCGATTGATCCGGGCCTTGCACTCACGGAAGACCGGCTCGGGCGGGCCGTCGATCTTGGCCAGCGGTACCCAGGGGATCAGGCCGATATCCCCGGCGGCCAGCAGGTCGCCGGCCGGGACCTCCCAGAGCTTGACGCTCCGCCAGGAGACGTCCCAGGTCGTCGGGCCGAGGCGGCTGCTCAACTGGGCGGTCTGGGCGGTCGCCACGTTTCCTCGAGGGTGGAGGAACAGCACCACGACCTCCGGGAGGACGCGGCGCTCGAAATAGACCAGGAGCGCGTCGTCGACGACCTGCTTGGCGACACGGGCCTGGGGATAGGTGGCGATCTCGAGGATGTAGGGGTCGGGCCTGGTCTGGCCGTGGTGCAGGACCTCGAGGAAGCCGTCGGGGAGCCGCCGGGCCAGGATCAGCTCGGCCTGGAGCGGCGTCCAGGAGGCGATGTCCCGGACGCCGGCCAGGCGGAGGATCGATCCGCCATGATGCTGGATCAGGTATTTGCTCGTAATATCGTATTCGTGCACCATCGCAGGGTCTCGGCTCCTTCACACCCTGCCTGGCGAACCGCCCTTCTTCTTGAGCAGCTCGGGGATCATCGTGTCGAGCTTGCCGCGGGCGTTGACCGAGTAGAGCTTGCCTTCCTGGTCGACCACGAACACCCGGGGAATCGAGTTGATGCCCCAGGACGACGAGAACGCGCTCCGCCAGAAGTTGCCCTGATAGTACTGCGGCCAGCGGATGTCATTCTCCTGGACGAACTTGATGAGGCTCTCCAACCCGCCCTGCTCCCTGGGCTGGTCGAGGCTGACGCCGATGAATTCGACTCCCTGGTCGTGATACTTGGCGTAGAGCTGCTTCATCTTGGGCATCTCGGCGACGCAGGGCCCGCACCAGGTGGCCCAGAAGTCGACGACCACGACCTTGCCCTTGAGACCCTTCATCGAGACCGGAGACCCGCTGACGGCGTCGGTGAATGCCAGGTCGAACGGCTTACCGATCCAGGACTGCGGCTCGCGCGGCCCTTGGAGGTTCACCGCGTAGGGCGAATCGGGGAACTCCTTGGTCAATCGCTGCTCGAGCGCGGCCTTGGCCTTGGCGTTCGGGGCGCGGTCGATGGCCGCTGCGAGCAGGGTCGCGCCGCGCGGGTCCTTGGGAGCCAGCTTGAGGAACTCGTCGACCAGCGTGAGGTCGGGAGCGCGGCCCGAGCGGGCCTCCCGCAGCCTGGCCCGGGCCTTGATGAAGGTCCCCTCGGCCTTGAGTTTCGGATCCTTGGTATGCGCCAGGACATCGTCGATCTCCCGGAACAGGGCCCGGGAGCGGTCGTCCTTCCGCCCCCAGCGCTCGGCCATCAGCTCCGGGAGCCGCTCATGGTTCGGCGCGGCCTTGGACAGCTCGAGGATCAGCTCATCACGCTTCGAGAACGCCTCCCGTTGCCGGGCCTGGTATCGGCGCAAAGCTGCCTGGCTTGGTTTCTTCGCCGCGTCGAGTGCGGGCGCCTTGACCGCGTCGAGCTCCTTGAGGATCTGCTCGGCCGTGCGGTCGGCGCCGGATGCCCACGTGGCCGAGGCAATCCATGCACCCGCGCCCAGCATCATCACCACCCACGGACCTTTCGCAACCCGGATCATAGTTTGGTCCTTCGAGAGACAAGGGTTCTTGGAGTTAGGGATCGCCCTGGTACTGACATCAACCAAATGGCGGCTCTTCCCGACATCGCCTCGCGAAAAACCCGTGAGGAGCGTACCGAGCGACTCGGGAGGGAATCCGAGCCGCCCGGAACTCGGATTGAGCAGGGCCCTATCGGGAGCTCACTCGCCACCAGCACCGGCCGCACCGGCCTTGTTCTTGAGGAGCTCGGGGATGATGGTCTCGAGCTTGCCACGGGCGTCGACCGAGTACAGCTTGCCTTCCTGGTCCACCACGAATACCCGCGGGATCGAGGTGATGCCCCAGGACCAAGAGAACTCGCTCTGCCAGTAGTTGCCCTGATAATACTGCGGCCAGGCAATCTCCTTTTCCTTGACGAACGCCTTGAGCCGGTCCAGTCCACCCTTTTCCTTGGGCTGATCGAGGCTGACACCGATAAACTCGACTCCCTGGTCGCGATACTTGGCGTAGAGTTCCTTCATCTTGGGCATCTCGGCGACGCAGGGCCCGCACCAGGTCGCCCAGAAGTCGATGACCACGACCTTCCCCTTGAGGCCCTTGATTGAGATGGTGGTCCCCTTGATCGCGTCGGTGAACTCCAGCTCGAACGGCTTGCCGATCATGGCGCGCTGGCGGCGGGCTCCCTGCACGATCGTGGCATACGGCGACTCCGGGAAGTCCTTGAGGAGCCGCTCCTCGAGGATGGCCTTGGCCTTCTCGTCGCGCGTGTACCCGATCGCCGTCTGGAGCAGGCTCGGGCCGCGCGGGTCCTTGGGGGCCAGCTTCAAGAATTCTTCGAGGAAGACGAGATCGGGTGAGCCGCCCCGGCGGGTCTCCGAGATCCTGGCCCGCGCCTTGACGAATGCACCCTCGATCCGGAGCTTCGGGTTCTGGTCGTGAGCGAGGATGTCATCGACGTCCTTGTACAACTTGCCGAAAGGCTCAAGCATTCGGCTCCATCTCTCGTTCATCAGCTTGGGAATGCGCTCGTGGTTCGGTGCGACCTTGTACAGCTCGAGAATCATCGGGTCGAGCTTCGACCACACAGCCTGGCGCTGGGCAAGATACTCGCGCATGTAGGCCGGGTCCTGCCGCTTCTTCGCGTCGAACGTGGGATACTTGACGGCGTCAATCTCCCGGAGGATCTGCTCGGCCGAGCGGTCGGCGCCGGGTGCCGGAGCAGCCGAGGCGAACCACGCGCCCGCGCCCAGCACCACCGCCGCCCACCGACGTGTGACTCTGTTCATCGTCTGGTCCTTCCTCAAATAGGGATTCCCCTCGAACGGACTGCACCGGCCCGCCGGCCCTGTGCCGTTCGAAAACGAACTGTCGATTGACAGGCCGGCTCCGGTCCGCCTTCGGGTGGGCGGGACCGGACCCTTGCCTGCCAATCGACAATTGTTGAGATACCCGCCGCGTGGGATCAAGACCCGAGGTCAACGCGCCATGGCGATGTACGCGCTCGAGCGAGGATTGGCGGGCCTGGCTTCACTCGGGGCCTTGAGGGTCTTGAGGAAGCTGACGATCGCCGCGCGATCCAGCTCGGGGAGCAATTCGAAGGCCCGGCTGACGCTCGACGCGTCGCCCTTGTGGCGGATGATGGCGGCCTCGAGCGTCGGCGAGGCGCCGTCGTGGAAGTAGGGTGCGCTGTCGGCGACGCCCCAGAGCGGCGGCGTCTTCCATTCCTCCGGCGAGGGATGGTCGCTGGGCAGTGGGACGTTGGGCTGCTCGGTGTATCCACCCTCCCGGCTGTTCGGGTCGATCACCCGGTGCAGCAGGAAGTCGCTGTAGACGCCCTCCACGCCGCCGAGTTGGGGGGTGTGGCACAGCGCGCAGCCGATCTGGCCGAAGAGGGCCCGCCCGCGCTCGGCCTGGGTGCGCCGCTGCGGGTCATCGGGGAGCATCTCGACCGGCCGGGGCAAGGTATTGACGAACGACACCAGCGCGCGGAACTGGGTGGCGTCCAGGTCGGGGTCCACCTTCGCGACCGCTGTCCGCGCCCACGGCCGGGCCTGCTCCATCAGGGGGTTGCCCAGCCCCAGCTCGTTGGCGCAGGCGGCGGCGACGAATTCCTCCAGGGTGGCGAACTGCGCCTTCCAGCCGAACTTACCGATCCGGCCGTCCGGCAGCACGCGCGCCCGGCCCGGCTTCATGGCGTTGAGATCGCCGGCCAGGAGCTCCCGGCCGATCGCCTCCCAGGACCGCTGCCGGCCCTGTTGCAAGATGCTCCGGTCCGAGATCTGGTCGATCCAGCCGGCCCCGAAGAGGGCCGTCGGATTGACGGTCTGGACCTTGACCGGGTCGAAATCCCGCGTCTCGACGAAACAGCTCCCCACGAGCTTCAACCCACCCGGCACAATCGGGAAGAACTGGTGCAGTCCCTTGATGTTCTCCCGGCATTCTTTCGACGTGGCGAAGCTGTGGATGACTCCGCCCTGGACGTCCGGCCGGCCCTCGACCGGATGGGCCTCGAACGCCGCGACGTTGTGCCGCGCATCGCCCCCACCGCCGACGCCCCCCTGCGAGTGGCAGGCCACGCACGAGCGGTCGTTGAACACCGGCCCCAGCCCGTCGCCGCGGGCCATCGCGTCGCCCGGCGTCCACTCGTGCTCGAACAGGACCAGCCCCGCCTGCCGCACCGCCGCCTCCGCGTGCGGGGCGTGGCGCACAGGCATCCCCGGAGTCAGCATCCACATCAGCCACGAAACAACCAGCACCGACAGCCCCAGGCCGACCCGGTGCCGCGTTCGTGCCAGCGCGCTCTCGAACATGTGAACCCTCCCTCCCCCGGACCAGAAGCCGCCGTCGCGTCGACGGCACGACCCAGCCGCAGACCGGCGCCACCCGGCCTCCGACATTTATCCGACGTCCGACAATTGTAGAGAGAGCGCCGAGTTCCTTCAAGGGGGGTTTCCATTTTTTCCGGGGCCGGCCCGACGGGCTCGGCGGCCAGGCCCCAGAGCGGGGCCTCAGCGGTCGCCGAAGAGGAGAGAGTGCACGCTGGCGGGGACGGTGACCGGAAACGTCCGGCCGCCGGCGGTCCGGCACCGCGTCTGCACCATCGCCGGCAGGAGCAACCCGATGGTCAGCAAGGCGATGGCCAGGACGGTGATGATGTCGATGAGTCTGAAACTCCTCCGCGCCAGGAGCAGCGGGTCGAGTGTGAGCCCGCCCGCGAGGGCGAGGAGGATCAGCAGCGGCAGCGGGAGCCGGGCCCGCGCCAGGCCGGTGGCACAGAGAACGACGGCGATCATCACTTCACCCAGCGTCCACTGCAAAGCAGGGCGGGGCAGCCAGGGACCGCGACGAGGGAACATGGTGGGTAAGCCTCCGCTCCGCTCAGGAACCGCGGTTCTCTTTCTCGCATCTCGTCCGTCGTGGGAGTATCCTTGAGCATAGCGTGTCGTTCACTTCCGCGGATACTCGGCCTCACGAGGTCCGAGGCTCTCGCTCGCTCGCCCCAGGTGGACCGATCATGGCTCGCCCAGTCAAGACCAAGAGCAGCCCGAACCAGGTTCCGGGGAAGATGCTCCGCGACTACGCGAATCCCGCGAGCTTCGCCAGGAGCCTGGATACCGTTCTCCAGGACAAGAGCAAGGCGGAGCTGGTCGCCCTAGTCAACCAACGGTTGGAGAAGTCGCAGAGTTACCAACTCCTGGAATGGCTCAAGGACCAGGCCGTCAAGCGCAAGGATTGGTCCACCGCACTCGAGCGGGCCGAAGCGATGTTCCGCCAACGGCCCGGACTCGCCGAGTACCAGATGGTCCGGACATCGCCAAGAGAGTGAAGCGATGGGGTTCGCTCCGGCCCCAGCTCATGGAGTTCCTTGCGACCAAGCATCAGACCGGCTTGATCATCGAGATCCACCTCGATGAAGGCGAGATCGACGAGTCCTTGGAGCGCCTCAAGGGCTATCGGGGACATCCTTATGAAAGCGAGTGGCTCAGGCTCAAGGTCGCCGCAGCGGCCGCGACGACCCGGCCGCAAGCGGCCCTCGAGATCTACCGGAATCATGCGGAACGACTGATCGAACGCCAGGGACGCCACAACTATCGCGACGCCTGCGGTTACCTCAAGAAGGTTCGTACCCTTTACGACGAGTTGGGCCAGACCGCCGCCTGGACCAAGGAAGCCGCCCGGCTGCGCGAGAAATACCAGAGGTTGCCGGCGCTCCTCGACGAAATGAAGCGGGCCCGGTTGTAGGAACCGCGTCCTGGAATCGAGAAAGCAGCCGAGAAACAACCAACGGTCTCTGGTGAGCACCGGACTCAAGACTGTGGCGCACCTCTGGTTCAGATGACGCATGGCGATGGGCCGGACCCCTGTCGCGGCGATCGGGCGACGCTGTAAGATATCACTCGACGGTGGGTCCAAGCCCGCGCCTCTCGTGCGCGCGGGCCTCCCACCGCAAAGTCCCAGGCGCGGGCCTCGGGGCCGGCGATCGGTGTGAAGGGATTCCCCAAGCCGCGGCGGGGGCGAGTGGCACCCGACGGGCAAGCCCGACGCCGATGTCCCTTCGGGCGATCTCGACGTGCAGTCAGCCTCCACGTTCCAGGTTCCGCCGCCGGCCCACTGATGCTGGGGAGAAACCGCGCCGATCCGTCCGGAGCATCTCCTGATGACCATCCCATCGACGCACCTCTCGCTGCTCCAGGCCCTGGGCGAGGAAGACCGCCGGGAGGACGCCTGGGCCGTCTTCCAGGCCGGCTACCGCGACGTGATCCTCGGCTGGGGCCAGCGGTGCGGCCTCGACCTCCATGCCGCCGAGGACTTGACCCAGGAGATCCTCATCAAGTTGCTCGACGCCTTGCCGCGCCACCAGCACAACCCCGACCGCGGCCGATTCCGGAGCTGGCTCAAGACGGTCGTGCGCAACGTCCTGGCCGACCGCAGGCGGCGCCAGCGGCGCCGGATCGAGCCCGGAGGGGTGGGCGGCTCGACCGCGCTGGAGTGGCTGGGTGAACTCCCCGGCCCCGAGGCCGTGGAGGAGCTCAGCGTTGCCGTCGAACGCCGGACCGCGGCCTGGGAGTCCGAAGTGCTCGATCGGGTCCGCGCCCGGGTCGAGCCGGCGAGCTGGGCGGCCTTCTGCCAGCGGATGATTGAGCGGCGGCCGGCCGCGGACGTCGCCGCCGAGCTGGGCCTCACCGTCGGCGCGGTGTACAAGGCGGCCGATCGCATCAAGCGGATGGTGATCCAGGAGTGCCGCGATGACGCATCCCCAAGCCTGCCCCGATGAGTCGACCCTGCGGGATTTCCTTCAGGACCAGCTCGCCGGCGCGGACGCCCAGCGGATCGACGATCATCTCGGCGGCTGCCCGGCCTGCCAGCGGGTGCTGGACCGCCTGGTCGGCAGCCTGCCCGGTCCTTGGCTCCCGGATCCCGCTGGGGCGGAGGGGGATGCCCCGCAAACGCACACCGTGACCCGATCGCTGGGCGTGAGGCTCCGGGACCCGACCGACGACCCGTCTGCGGCGGACACCAAGTCGGACCCCGCCGCGGGCGATCCCCAGGCCGCAGTCGGCAGACCAGCGCCCAGGACGGGGGAGTCGGATCCCCGTGGGAACGACGCCCTGGCCGCTGGCGGGGAAGCCGATTCCCACGCGCTGTTTCCTCCGGAGCGTCCCCGGACGATCGGCCGCTACCGGGTGATCCGGCCACTGGGCCGAGGGGGATTTGGACGGGTCTACCTCGCCCAGGATGACGACCTGGACCGCCGGGTCGCGATCAAGGTCCCCAATCCCGAGCGCATGGCCCGGCCCGCGGACATCGCCAGCTTCCTGGCTGAGGGCCGCATTCTCGCCCGACTCGACCATCCCCACATCGTCCCGGTCTTCGATGCCGGACGGACCGAGGCCGGTGTCGGGTTCGTGGTCTCGAAGCTGATCGAGGGGAGCGACCTGGCGACACGGATTGGCCAGGGCCGCCTGTCGTTCCGGGAAGCGGCCGAGCTGATCGCCACCCTCGCCGAGGCCCTGCATTATGCCCATACCCACGGGCTGGTCCACCGCGATGTCAAGCCGGCCAATATCCTGATCGACCGCACCGGCCGAGCGTACCTGGCCGATTTCGGGCTGGCGCTGAAGGACGAGGACATCGGCAAGGGGACGGGCTTCGCGGGCACACCGGCTTATATGAGTCCCGAGCAAGCGCGTGGCGAAGGTCATCGCGTGGATGGGCGGTCGGACCTGTTCAGCCTGGGGCTGGTCTTGTATGAGCTCTTGACGGGGCGGCGCGCGTTCCGGGGCGACTCGTGGCGGACGGTGCTCGACCAGATCATCAAGGCGGAAGTCCGCCCACCCCGGCAGGTCGACGACGCGATTCCCCCGGAGCTGGAGCGGATCTGCCTGAAGGCGGTGTCGAAGCGCGCTGCCGAGCGGTACACCACCGGCCGGGACCTGGCCGAGGACTTGCGGCACTTCCTCCAGGCCGAGGCGGCCGGGTTCACGCCCAGCGCGCCGGTCCCGGTCAGCCCGCCGCCGGGTTCGACCCAGGAGGCGACGGCGGTGCCGGCGCGCCGACGGCTGGACTCCGACCCGCAAACCGTCGAGATCGTCCCCAAGGGACTGCGGTCGTTCGACCAGCACGACGCCGACTTCTTCCTGGAATTGCTCCCCGGCCCGCGCGACCGGGACGGGCTGCCGGAAAGCCTCCGGTTCTGGAAGACCCGGATCGAGTCCACCGATCCCGATAGGACGTTCCGGGTGGGGCTGATCTATGGACCGAGCGGCTGCGGCAAGACGTCGCTGGTCCAGGCGGGGCTGCTGCCCCGGCTGGGGAAGCACGTGCTGCCGGTCTCGATCGAGGCGACCGCGGGGGAGACCGAGCCCCGGCTGCTCCGCGGCCTGCGGCGGGTCTGCCCGGAGGTGGACGCCCAGATGGAGCTGGTGGCCGCGGCGGCGGCCGTGCGGCGCGGCCACGTCCTCCCCTCCGGCGCCAAGGTGCTGCTGGTCCTGGACCAGTTCGAGCAGTGGCTGTTCGCGCGGCGGGGCGAAGCGGACACGGAGCTGATCGCCACCCTGCGGCAGTGCGACGGCGCGCGCGTCCAGGCCATCGTGCTGGTCCGGGATGACTTCTGGCTGGCCGCCAGCCGGTTCATGCGCGACCTGGAGATCCGCCTGGTGGAGGGGGAGAACAGCGCACTGGTGGACCTGTTCGACCCGCTGCACGCGCGCAAGGTCCTGGGGGCCTTCGGCCGGGCCTATGGCGTGTTGCCCGCACGGCCGGCGGACCTGACCCCCGAGCAGCAGGCGTTCCTGGACCAGGCGGTCGCGGGCCTGGCCCAGGACGGCAAGATCATCTCGGTGCGGCTGGCGCTGTTCGCCGAGATGGTCAAGGGGAAGCCCTGGACGCCGGCCTCGCTGCGGCAGGTCGGCGGCACCGAAGGCGTGGGCGTGACGTTCCTCGAGGAGACCTTCAGCGCCGCGACCGCGCCGCCCGAACATCGCCTGCACCAGAACGCGGCGCAGGCGGTCCTCAAGGCCCTGCTGCCTCCGTCCGGCACCGACATCAAGGGGCAGATGCGGTCGGAGTCGGAGCTGCGCGCGGCCTCCGGTTATGCCAGCCGGCCCCGGGACTTCGAGGACCTGGTGCGGATTCTCGACCCCGAGCTGCGGTTGATCACGCCGACCGACCCCGAGGGGGCGCCCGACGTGGGTCAGGCGGTCCGGCCGGCCGGCCAGCGGTACTACCAGCTCACGCACGATTACCTGGTGCACGCGCTGCGCGACTGGCTGACGCGCAAGCAGCGGGAGACGCGTCGGGGCCGGGCCGAGCTGCGGCTGGCCGACCGCGCGGCGCTGTGGAACGCCAAGCCCGAGAACCGTCATCTGCCCTCAGTCCTGGAGTGGGCCAGCATCCGGGTGCTGACCAGGAAGCGCGAGTGGACTGAGCCGCAGCAGCGGATGATGGAGCGGGCAAGGCGGGTGCATGGCCTGCGGGCGATGGGGCTGGCGGCCGTCGCGGTCGCCTTGATCCTCCTGGGGCGGGACGTCCGCCGTCGGATCGACGAGGCCAACCGGGCCACGTTCGCCTCCAGCCTGGTCCAGCAGGCGCTCCACGTCGGCACGGCCCAGGTCCCCGAGGTCGTCCAGGCCCTCGGCGACTACCGCCGCTGGGCCGACCCGGCGCTGAAACGGGTGCTGGCGGAGACTTCCGACCCCAAGGAGAAGCTGCACGCCAGCCTGGCGCTGTTGCCCGTCGACGCCGGCCAGGTCGCCTACCTGGAGCAGCGACTGCTGGACGCTGAGCTGGGCGAGTTGCCGGTGGTGCGCGCGGCGTTGCAACCCCACCAGTCGCGGCTGACGCCGAAGCTGTGGTCGGTCCTCGACGCGGCCCGGCCCGGCGACCCCCACCTGCTGCGATCCGCCGCAGCCCTGGCCCTCTACGATCCCGAGGACCCCCGCTGGGCCGGCCTGGGCAGCAAGGTGGCCGGGGCCCTGGTGACCGAGAATTCCCTGGTCCTGGGCCGGTGGCTCGAAGCGCTGCATCCGGTGCGTGGCAAGTTGACCACCCCGCTGGCAGCGATCTTCCGGGATCAGAATCGCTCCGAGACCGTCCACTCGCTGGCGACCGACATCCTCGCCGACTACGCCCAGGACGATCCCGCCTTGCTGGCCGAGCTGCTGATGGATTCCGACTCGAAGTCCTATCTGAGCCTGTTCCCAGTGGCCCAGCGGCAGGCGGCCGAGGCGCTCCCTGTGTTCCAGGCCGAGCTCACCAAGCGAGCCGACCCCACCTGGAACGACTCGCCGCTCGATCCGTCCTGGACCCAGCCCGACACCGCCCTGGTGGATCGGATCGAATCCGCCCAGGGCCTGGTCGCCGACCGGTTCGCCTTCTGCCAGGTGTTGCCGCTTGAGGAATTCCTGGGCGTGGCCGAGGGACTGAAGAAATCGGGTTATCGTCCGGTGCGGTTCCGTCCCTACGCCGACGGACCCGCCGGAGTGAAGGTCGCGGCGGTGTGGACCCGCGACGGGCGGAAATGGAGCGTGGCTTCCGGCCAGACCCTGGACGCGATGCGAAAGCAGGACGAACGGAAGCGGAAGGACGAGTGGGTTCCCGTCGATGTCGCCGGGTACGTGATGACCGATGTTCAGGGCCAGCCGGCCGAGCACTATGCCGCCCTGTGGGTCGAGCGAGCCGGTCCCGACGACGAGGCCCGGATCTCCGTCGGGGCGACCGCCGACGACTACCAGGCGGTCCAGGATCGGCTCACGGCAGCCAAACTGATCCCCCGGACGCTTCAGACCGTGCGCGGCAGCGATGGCCGGACCCAATTCAGTGGAGTCTGGGGCCGACCCCCCGCGGCCACGGTCACCGGTCAGAGCCGTCGGGACCTGTTGGAAGGAAACCTCGAGCAAAGCCTGGCGAGCCGGGGTGATCAGTTGCTGCTCGACGTGGTGGTCAGCGTGGCGAGCCAGCCGCGGCCGATCCGGGAGCGAGCCCGGTCCGCCCTGGCCAGCGCGGACAAAGCGCTCCAGGCCCAGCCCGACAACCTGGAGGCGCGGCGGTCCCGGGCCCTGGCTAACTTGAGGCTGGGTGAGACGGCGAAGGCTCTCGACGAGCTCAACGCTGTGGTCGGGAAACGGCCGGACGACGTGGAGGCCCTCCCGTACCGGGCCATCGCGCGGGCGCGGCTGGGCCAGAAGCCCGAATCCCTGACCGAGCTGGTGAAGTTCTCGAAAACAGACGCCCCCGAGCGCACCAAGCTGTTCCTCGCCGTGGTGGTCGCCGCGGAGCTGGGCGAGGGGACCGCGAAGGCGATCGCGACCCTGGAGGCGGCGATCGGGAAAGTGCCCGAGGATGCCGACCTGCGGTATGACGCCGGCCGGGCCTTGGCTCTCGCCTCCCAGGCGGTCGCTCGAACGGATCCGCTGCAGGGCCGGCGGCTGGCGGACCGGGCCGTTGACTTCCTGAAGGACGCCGTGCGGATCGATGCCGCGAAGTTCGGTGAACTGGAAGATGACCCGGCCCTGGACCCGGTGCGCGATGCGGCCGGATTCGCCGCGGTGATGAAGGCCGGTCACGGCGAGCGGCGGTACGCCGCGGCCTGGTCGAGCGATGGGCGGTTCGAGGCGACCCCGATTTACGGCCTGGATCCCGCGGCCCACCTGAAGCAGTGCCGGGGTCTGGTGGCGCAGGGGTATCGCCCTGTGTCCCTGTCGCTGGCCCGGACCACGCCCGCGGGCCCACCCGTGACGGCCTCGGTCTGGCACCGGCCGGTGGTGGCGGAGGAGACCAAGGACCACCTGGCGAAGCGGCAGGCGCGAGCGGCGGTGGCGTTGGTCCGGCTGGGGCATGCCGAGGAGGTCTGGCCGCTGCTCCAGCACAGCGCCGATCCCCGGCTGCGGAGCTTCCTCGTCAACTGGCTCAATCCGCTGGGGGCCGATCCCAAGGCGGTCGCCGCCGAGCTCGCACGACGGGATTCTCCCGCCACCCAGCACCCATCACCCGCCACCCCAGCGATGGATGCCATCCTGTTCCACCCCGAGACCTCCGTCCGCCGGGCGCTGATCCTGGCCCTGGGGACGTATGGCGCCACCGGCGCCGGGCCCGCGCCGGACGCCCCCGCCCTCAGCGCGGGTGAGCCGCTGATCGCCAGGCTGCTGGACCTCTACCGCCACGATCCCGACGCGGGCATCCACGGCGCGGCGGGCTGGACCTTGCGACAGTGGGGCCAGAAAGAGAAAGTCCAGGCCGTCGACGCCGAGCTGGCCCGGCTCAAGGAACCGGGAGGGCGGCGGTGGTATGTCAACGGCCAGGGTCAGACCTTCGCGGTGATCGAGGGCCCGGTCGAGTTCCGCATCGGCTCACCGCCGGCTGAGACCGAGCGGACTCCCACGGACACCGAGCCGCCGCACTGGGTGGTCATCCCCCGGCGGTATGCGATCGCCGACCGCGAGGTGACCGTCGCGCAATTCCAGCGGTTCCTCAAGCAGACCGGCATCACCATCGACCGGTACCAGTTAGCGCCGAGCTTCGTTCAGAAGTTCAGCCCCGACCCCGACGGGCCGTGGATCGCACCCGACTGGTACACGGCGGCCCACTACTGCAACTGGCTGAGCCAGCAGGAGGGGATTCCCAAGGAGCGGTGGTGCTACGAGCCGGCCGACGGGGGCTACGTCGAGGGGATGAAGGTGCCGGCCGACCTGCTGCGTCGCACCGGGTACCGGCTGCCCACGGAAGCGGAATGGGAATATGCCTGCCGGTCGGGGACGCTGACGGCGCGGTATTACGGCCTGACGGTGGAGCTGCTGGGACGGTACGCCTGGTACCAGGCCAACAGTCAGGAGCACGCCTGGGGGGGCGGCCGGCTGCTCCCCAATGATCTGGGGCTGTCCGACATGCTGGGGAACGTGTACGAATGGGTGCACGACCGGCTGTTTCAGCCGTGGCCGTGGGTCCGCGGGAGATTCACTGATAATAAAGAAACATTAGAATATATATCAGATAAAAGTTTTCGACCGATTCGAGGCGGGGCGTTCGCCAATCTACCGGCGTTCGTTCGCTCGACGAGCCGGAACCGGAACACGCCGTCGGCCCGAAGCATCAACCTCGGTTTCCGCCCCGCCCGGACTTTTTAATGAACAACATAACTTCAGAGATTTTTAATGACTGGAGTAAACCGCAAGTGTGATGGTTCAGCGTGAAATGGAGAAACCGGGGTTGGGAGATAAGGTAGAGTGTACACTGGAACAGACAGGGTCGATTTGCCGCCTTCGTGCCAATCCCGAAGGGGAAAGACAGGGCGGCATCGTGCCGCCCCCCTTCGGTCTTGGCCCCCGGGTCGGCGCTCGGGTCGTGTCGCCACGGAGCCCTATCCTCCGCCCGGGCCACGCTCATTCTAAGAGCGTTCGGACAAAATGACGAGCAAGCCCTGTTTCCCGCCGGCCCGACTGGAGGCCCCGCGGAGCGGATCTCCTCGCCCTGCAAGGGCGACGGTCCTGAGCCAGGGGTGAAACCCCTGGACCGGACGCGACGACTCCCATTCCCTCCCATGCCGAGCCCCGACGGGGCGACGGAACGA
>JAJPJC010000542.1 GCA_021324445.1 Isosphaeraceae bacterium | reverse complement strand
GAGACGTTCTGCGAGAACTGGATCTCGCGGACCTGACTGGCGTTGACCCGTCCCCGCCACTTGATCCCCTGGATGAACCCCTCCGATTCCGGCGCCGGGCTGATCAGCTCGCGGACGAACCGGTCGTAGGGTTTGTTCTCCAAGAGCGACGGGTAGAGCCAGCCGGTGATCTGCCTGCGGCCGCCGTCGATGTAGCCGGTCCCCGCGTAGTCGTTGCGGAGCAGGTCGTTCCAGAAGCTCAGCCAGTGGTCGGCGTAGGCGCGGCGGTCATCGAGCAGCCGGCGGATCAGCCGCGCGCGCTTGTCGGTGGCGCGGTTGCTCACGAACACCTCGAGCTCGCCGCGGGGCGGTAACAACCCGATCACGTCGAGGAACACCCGGCGGGCGAACGCCGCGTCATCCAGCGGCGCGGGCGGACTGATCCCGTGCGCGGCGAGATAGGCGGCGACGATGCGGTCGATCGGATGGTCGCGACCGTTGCGGGCGGGGGGGAGCTTGGGACGGCGGAGCTTCAACGGTACGGTGTAAGCCGATCGCTTGAACGTGAAGCCCGGCTCCCAGGGTGCTCCCTGGTCGATCCACGCCTTGAGCCGGTCGACCTCCGCCGGCGTGAGCCGCTTCCCGTTCTGGGGCATGCGGTAATCGGGGTCGTCGGAGGTGACCCGATCGATCAGTTCACTCTCCCCGCTCTTACCCGGTACGACCGCCTCCGACTTGAGCATCGCCTCCCGGGTGTCGAGCGAGAACGAGCCCTTGGATTTGCCATCGGTATGGCACTCGCCGCAGCGGGTCTGGATCAGCGGCGCGATCTCGTGGGCGAAATCAATCGGTTTGGCTGGTGGTGCCGCGCCGACGGCCCCGACCGCCGCCGCTACGAGCAGACCCGGCAATATCCAGGGCCGCACCCTGATCCACCACCGCCGGGCGGTGGACCGAGGCGTTGGCCTCCTCCTCTGCCTTCCCATCGCGAGGCTCCGCGGCTCCGGCTGCCCGTTCCGGGGGAACCCTCCGGCCACAAGGGTGGGGGTGGGTGGAGGTATGCGAGCAGCGGCTGCTCGACCCTCGGGGCGGCCGTCGCCAGCCGCTGCGACAGCTCGAGGGGCCGGGGGGACGGAGTGGTCCGGCCCGGCCGGCCCGGCTGCGTGTCAATCGGTCAATTCGAAGTCAAATGTATTAGACCCGCTCTTGACCGTTTTTCGCAATCCCGATGTCTTGGGGTCCTCGTATTTGGTGGGCGTCAACGGCTTGGGCTTGACGGGCGTCTTGGGGATATACTGGGGGACGATGTTCACGCCACCTATGTTCATGGTTGCGTCATCATGAGAATAGATGGTCACGTCATAATCCCCGAGCTGGGCGCCGTCACCAGGCTCGTGGGTCTGGAGCTTGTAGTAGCCGTTGGGATCGAGCGTGCCGGTCGCATTCGGGCGTTTTTGGGGGTCGGTGGAGTGGAAGGCGACGGTCCCCTTGGAAACGGGCTTGCCCTGGTAGGTCACGCGACCGGTGACCCGTGCCATCTCCGGTCCCGATTCCCCGCAGCCCAGCGGGCTCACGGCCAAAGCCACCAGCGCAACCAGACGAACCCAGCCAGCCGCAGGAGTGCGGCATTCGGATCGCTTCACGGTGGAATCTCCACAAGGAAGAGCGGAACGGAGGCCGGGCCGCGGCCGGCATCGGGCGGCGGCCCGGGCCCGGTTTCGTTGCGAGGGCACCGCTGCGTTCACTTCAATACTGGTCCGAACCGACGATCTCGCCGAGTGCCCGGGTGCTCAGGGCCTGGTAGGTCAGCAGGTTGACCGTTTGCTTGAGGAACTTGACCGACCCATCGCACATGGCGAAATTGGCGCCGCCGGGGTGCATGCTCCGGAAGCTGTACCAGTGGCACCAGTCCCCCAGGTCGTTCTGCCCGGTCGCGATCACGATGCTGCCGATGCCTTGCTGGATCGCCAATCCCGGCCCGATGTAGTTCAAAGGCAGAGCGGTCGTACCCACCGACGCATTGGCCTCGACCCACTCATTCCAGAGCTGCACCATCTGGATCTGCTCGCCGATCATCAACGTGTTGGAGGTGCCGTCGGTGATCTGCGGGATGCTGACCCCCCAGTCTTGCCGCCAGAAGATCCCGGTGCCGGTCGACGGCTGGATGGGGTAGCTGGTGGGGTTGGCCGGGTCGCCCAGCGAAACGCTCCGGCAGGGGTAGCCGGTGTAGCCGCAGGTGATCCGCACCCCGGGACTCGGCGGCGAGGCGTCGCAGCAGAGGCAGTTGTCGCCGACGTTGCCCACGTACGAGGTCCCCGCCGCCAGCTGGCCCCAGACCTCATCCGAGTTGTTGTAATCGGTCGGCGGGCTGGGGTCGGTCGGGCAGAGCAGCGAATTGATGACCGCCTGGCGGACTGACATGTTCGCCAGGCCCAATCCTTGGCCCCAGTTGCAGATCTGATAGGTCCCCCACATGAAGCTGAAGTTGATCGCGTTGTACAGCGGCTGCTGTTCCATGCTCGGCAGCAGGAACACGATCCAGCTTGAGTTGTTCCAGTAATACGTGCTGGTCGCGTAGCACGGGTGGAGGTACAGGTTGGACGGGAACTGGTTGTAGGTCTGGTGGTAGTTGTGGCCGGCCAGGGCCAGTTGCTTCAGGTTGTTGACGCACTGGGCGCGCCGGGCCGCCTCGCGGGCGCTCTGCACGGCCGGCAACAGCAAGGCGATCAAGACGGCGATGATCGCAATGACGACCAGGAGCTCGATCAGGGTAAAACCGCGCGACTCTCGCTGGCGACTCATGGGCTAGTCCTCACGCAAGGAAGAATGGACGGAGAACTGAGGGGGAGCCGGTTTCCGCCGCGTTTCCCACCGCGGCCAGTCGCCGCACCCACCGACGCGACCATGCTGAAGGTCGGTCAGCCTGCCCAAGCTCAGCCGGGCCGCGCACGACCTTCGCCATTCTCGGGCAGAGCGAATCCAAGGGGCTCGAGGAATTTCCACACGACGAGCCAGGGCACCAAGCGATCCCTCGCTCCGTTTCGCACGCGTAGCATGCGACCGGCGATGTTTGGGGACTCAAACCCTGGCGTCGAGCCGCGTTCCGGGGATGGAAGGGACACTTCCCCCCCGTGCCGCGCTCAACCCGAGTCCGGCAATGGCGGGCTGCATCGACAAATGCATACGCAGCGATTCGCGGTGCTCGAAGGCTACCGGGGCTTCGTCGTGAGGACCTCAATCCAGGCGGAAGAATTCGGGACATCGGAGCGGCGTCATGTTGCGACCAACCGCGCCTCTGACCCTTGGGATTGGGCACAACCAGGCGCAACCATATCCCTGGTATGGAGGGCGGTCAAGAAAATTTTGGAAAATTTAGGAAAGTGAGTAGACCGCCACCCCCCCGGGGAGTCGGAATGGTCCAACACCGCACTGGGGAGGGAATTGGGGCCACCCCGCAGCGACTGGGTTTAACGGTCCCCCGCCCCGGCTCCGCCGGGGGCCCGGCCCCGGGCGATGCGGAAGCCCAGGATGCTCCCCTGACCCTGGGACGCGAACCGGTTCCGGCACGCCGACCGCAAGATCCGCGCATCGTTCAGCCAGCTCCCGCCCCGGAACACCCGGCCTCCGGCCGACGCTGGACCCCGCGGGTCGTCCACCGGTGTGTTCGCGTAGTAGAACTGGTCGTACCCGTCCCAGCACCATTCCGACGCATTCCCGAGCATGTCGTACAATCCCAGGGCGTTGGGGCGCTTCAGGCCGACCGGATGGGTCATGTTCTGGGCGTTGTCCCGATACCACGCATACTCGCCCAGGACCGCCGGATCGTCCCCGGAGGGGAACAGCGTCCGGGTCCCGGCTCGGCAGGCGTATTCCCATTCCGCCTCGGTCGGCAACCGGTATCCCGGCCCGCTCCAGTCGGGAACGCGCGCCGCGTCACCGGCGATCGCATAGAACGGCTTCAGGCCTTCCTTCTCGCTCAGCGTGTTGCAGAACTTCAGAGCATCGTACCAGGAGAGGTATTCCACCGGATGCTGATCCGTGGACTGGCCCGCGACCTCCTTGCTGCCCCCGCCTTTGGCCGAGTACCAGCTCGGATTGGTGCCCATCACGGCCAGGTACTGCGCCTGCGTCACCTCGTAGGTGCCCAGGTAGAAGGGCCGGGTGATGCGCACCCGGTGCTGGGGTTTCTCGCCGACCATGGCGACAGGGTCGTTCTCGGACGCGCCCATCTGGAATTCACCCGCTGGGATCAAGACCAGCTTCATCCCGATCGAATTGGTGATCGTCTTGTCCTTTGCTGCGGCGGTCTCCTGCGCCCAGCCGGTCGTGCCTCCCAGCGCCGCCAGGACGACAGCTAGGACGGACCAGCCCACGGAATGCCCTCGCATCGGTCAACCCTCCGGCTCTCAAGGACGTGGTGGCGTCAACGGCAACTGGCGGAGGACGTTCATGGTATCGGAACCCTCCGTGATCTCAATCGCCTGGTCCCCGCCAACGTCGCGGAATGTCTGGGTCGTCCCGCTCGTCGGCCAGGAGACCGTCACCGCGGCGACGCGGGTCGCGTCTTCCAGGCCGATCGACTCGACGAGGCTGTTGCCGCCGAAGCTGGAGTTGTTGCCGACGGTGCGATGGATCGAACGGGTCCGGCCGTCGCTGGACTTCAGGTCCACACGGATCGTGGTCCCCAGCGCCGCGCGGTTGGTCCGGCTCCCGACCAGCTTGACCTTCAGCCAGTGCCGGCCCTGGCCCGGGTTCTGAAACAGGGCGTTGTACGCCGGGTCGCCAGGTGTCCCGCCGCCCAGTTCGACGAACAGGTCGAGGTCGCCGTCGCAGTCCCAGTCGGCGAAGGAGACGCCGTGCCCTTTCTGGAGGTGGCCGGTGCCGGAGGAGGTGGTGGCGTCCTCGAAGCTCACGCCCGCGATGTTCTTGAACAGCAGGTTGGGGACCAGGCCCTCGTAGGACATGTCGCCGGTCCCCACGTAGATGTCGAGGAAGCCGTCGTTGTCGACGTCGCCGAAGTTGGCGCCCATCGGGGCCATGGCCCGGTCGAGCCCGACCTCGCCGGCGACGTCGCGGAAGCCGTCGGAGCCCAGGTTGCGGTAGAGCCGGGGGTGGCTCGGCTCGTGCGTCTTGATGCCCAGGGCGTCGGCCAGCACCTCGGCGACCCAGGGCCGGTAATTGTTGACGTACAGGTCGAGCAGGCCGTCGTTGTCGAAGTCCCAGAACCAGCAGGCGAAGCTGAGCTCGCCGCCGGTGACGCCCAGCTCGGTGGCGACATCGTGGAACGTCCCGCCGCCGTCATTATGGTAGAGGCGGCACGGCTGGCCCATGTTCGAGACGAAGAGGTCCAGCCGGCCGTCGCGGTCGTAATCGCCCCAGGCCGACCCCTTGGCGCACCGCTCGTTGACCACGCCCGCCGCCTCGGCGACGTCGACGAACGTGCCGTCCCGGCGATTGCGATAGAGCCGGCAGCGATTGCGGGGGTCGCGCGGGGTCGTCGCGGGCGCGCCGGTGGGCGGCAGGTACTCGCCGCAGACGAACAGGTCGACCCAGCCGTCGTTGTCGAAATCACCCCAGGCGGCCGATTCGGTCGCGATCGGCTCGGCCAATCCCCTGGCGACGGTCACGTCCTCGAAGGTCCCGCCCCCGCGATTCCTCAGCAGCGAGAGCCGCAACGGCTTCTCCCAGCCCCCGCGCAACAACAGGACGTCCAGGTTGCCGTCGTTGTCGAAATCGGCCCGGGTGACGTTCAAGGCGTAGACCTGGTCGCCCAGGTGGGCCGAGACGGACCGGTCCTCGAACGTGCCATTGCCGCGGTTGACCCAGAGCGAGGCCCCGAGGTCGGCGTCGAGCGAGGTGGTGAACAGGTCGGGCAGGCCGTCGCCGGTGAAGTCATCGAAGACGCTGCCGCCGGCCAGGTTCGGGCCCCGCGCCCCCAGGCCGACGCGCAGCGCCACGTTCTGGAACCGGCCCACGTCGGCCGTGGCGGCGAAGTGCTCGATCGGCAGCCGGTAAGGCGGTGGGACTTGCTCCGGGTGCTCACCCAGCGTCATGGCGGCGATATTCAGCAGCCAGAGGACCCGCAGGTCGTGCGGCGACTCCTCGAGGTACTCCGTGAACCACTTCACGGCCGCGCGCGAGCCCGCCTGGTTGCGATGGACCGCCTCGCGGGCGATCGGCAAGATGCAGCTCGACGGACCGATGCACTCCAGGCAATTTTCGACCTCACCCCGCCGCAGGGCGAAGATTCCCAGGATCGCCTTCAGCCGGTTCCGGGTCGGGGCCGGAACCTCCGGCGACCGGCCGGTTTCCAGCGCCTTCTCGATCCAGCCGGCGCCCTCGAGGAACTTCCCCTCGTAGGCGTAGAGGATGCCGATCGACTGCTCCAGCGACAGCTTCTTCAGGGTCTGCTCTCGGGCCGGCGGGGAGTCGTGTGGGAGCTGCTCATACCGCGCCCGCAGCGCGGCGATGCCCCGGCGCCCGCGCCCTCGGACCGCCTCGCGCAGCTCCTGGAGCGACCCTCGGTCGCGGATCGGGGCCATGAACCGGAAGGCCGTGCCGTAGCCGCCGTCTTCGAATCGTTCCGGAATGATCGCGAAGCCCACCGACGGCTCCGCGGTGGCGGCGGCCCCGCGGCTGGCGCGCGGAGTCGCCGCCCCGGCGTGTCGATGCCGAGGCGGATCAGCCCGCTTCCACGCCACCAGCTCCGGGTTCATGAGCAGGGTGACCGCGCCGGCGGCCGCGCCGACGCAGAAGAGACCGCCCAGCAAGACTCGGATCAGCTTTCGCATCGCAGACTCTCCAGCAGTCCGTGCCCCGGGTCGCGTTCATGAACGGGCTTGCGTCTTTCTCGCGCCTCGAGGCTGGATGCGCTTCCGTTCCGCATCGCGAATCTTGCGGCCTTCCTCAAAGACCTGCTTCATCAAATCATCACCGGTAAAGGCCCCGCGCGTGCGGCGCCATTCCTTGGTACGTCCCACCCCAGCGTGATTGGCAAGCAAGGCACCGACCTGCCTTTCCAGTGCTGCCACCCGTTCTTCAAGCGTCGCCTGGGACATGACTGGACTTCTCCATCACGAGGAAACGGCATCGTGGTCATTGTCGCGGCAGCGAACAACTCAGGCAAGAGAACGGCAGCGCGAGAATCAGGCTGGACCTAGTGAGAATCGCCCGGCAGTTTTCCACGATGGGTTGCACCTCGAGGGGGGTGGCTGGCGAGCGGGATAGGTGAGCGTCTCGAAAGCCGGTGGAGAATTCGCTACAACTGGGTTCTTCGATGAGTACGCCCTGGTTGGCTTCCACCGCGACGATCTTTATGAGCGCTCAGACGATGTCGACCGACGTCGGCCGGCCGCCTTCGCCGCCACCGT
Organism: Isosphaeraceae bacterium; assembly: GCA_021324445.1. Lineage (GTDB taxonomy): Bacteria > Planctomycetota > Planctomycetia > Isosphaerales > Isosphaeraceae > JAJPJC01. Next base: position 8,568 of record JAJPJC010000542.1, on the reverse strand, counting down.
TGCGGGCTGGGGGGCGGCCTGCCTGGATGATGGCGGCCCCGCTGGCCGTCCTCGCCGTCATCCCCTTCTTGCCGGTGCTGGACAACGGCTTCGTCAACCTGGACGACCATGCCAATTTCCTCGCCAACCCCCATTATCGCGGCCTGGGTCGGGCGCAGGTCGCCTGGGCCTGGGTTACAGACTGGCTGGGGGTCTACCAGCCGCTGGCCTGGATGCTCCTGGAGGCCCAGTACGCAGCCTGCGGCCTGAAGCCGCGGGGCTATCATCTCACCAGCCTGCTGCTCCACGCCGCGACCGCCGTGGCCTTGTATGCCAGCACGCGCGCACTCGTCGCCCGGGCCCGCCCCGGCCTGGCCGCCACGAACCCGACGGGGGTGGTGCTGGGCTCGGGGCTGGCCGCGGCCCTGTTCGTGGTCCACCCGCTGCGGGTCGAGGTCGTGGCGTGGGCCTCCTGCCAGCCATACCTGCCCTGTGCCGCGCTGGCGGTGCTGGCGGTCCTGGCCTACCTGCGCGCCGCCGAGGGCCCGCCGTCCCGCCGCGCGGCCGGCCTCTTCGGGGTCTGGGTCCTGTTCGCCCTGGCGCTGCTGTTCAAGCCGGCGGCGGTCCCGCTGCCGGCGGTCCTGCTGGTCCTCGATGCCTACCCCCTGCGACGGCTGGGGGGCGGTCCCGGCCGCTGGTTCGGGCCGCCGGCCCGGCGGGTCTGGGCCGAGAAGGTCCCCTTCCTCGCCCTGAGCCTGATCTTCGCCGCGCTGGCCGTGCAGGCGAAGCGGGGTTCCTTGGTGGCGCTGGAGCGGCGCGGGCCGCCGGCGCGGGTCGCCCAGGCGTGCTACGGTGCCTGCTTCTATCTGGGAAAGACGGCCTGGCCGACCGGCCTGTCGGCCTACTATCCCGTGCCGCATCCCTTCGACTGGCGCGCGCCGACCTACCTGGCATGCACCGCCGGGATCGTCGCGGCCAGCGCGGCCTTGTTCCGGCTCCGCCGCCGGCACCCGGGCCCGCTGGCGGCCTGGGTCGCGTACCTGGTGGTCCTCGCGCCCACATCGGGGTTGGTCGCCATCGGCAGCCAGATCACCGCCGACCGCTACAGCTACCTGGCGACCATGAGCGGGGTGCCCCTGGTGGCCGCCGCCGTCGCCCAGCTCACAGGCCCCGGCCGCCATCGGGCGGCGATCATCCTCGGGGTCGCCGCGGCGGGTCTGGGCCTGGTGGCGGTCCTGGCCGGATCGTCGTGGGCCCTGTGTCGGAGCTGGCGCGACACCGCCACCCTGGCCTCCCACGCCCTGGCCAACGGCTGGCGCGACCCCGAGATCCTCCTCGGCCTCGGCTGGGGCCTGGAGGAGCGCGGGGACATCGCCGGGGCGGATGCCTGCTACTGCCAGGCGCTGCGCGGGGATCCGTTCCACGTGCCCGCCCTGGTCGGCCTGGGGCGGGTCCGGCTCCGTCAGGGGCGCGCCGCCAACGCCGCCGCTCTGCTCCGCGAGGCGGTCGGGCTCGAGCCCGACATGCCCGAGATCCGCAACAACCTGGGCACGGCGCTGGCCGCCCAGGGGCGACACGACGAGGCCCTCGCCGAGTTCACCGCGGCGCTGCGGCTGCGCCCCGACTTCCCCGAGGCCCGCAAGAACCTGGACCTCGTCCGCGCGCGTGCCCGACGCGGCGGGGCGGGGCCTGGTCCGCCAATGCCGCCGGGGACACCATCACGCTGACCGACGACTGACCGCCGCGCCGGTCCACCGCGCCGGACGATTGCCCCATGAGGCCATTTCCGCGATGATGAGAGCGCCCGCTCGGGCGAGTCTTCGGTATTCGCTGTTCGGGAAAGACCTCCGATGTCAGACGCATTGACCGAACAGCGAACAGCGAACACCGAACACCCGCGAGCGCAGCGAGCGCTCTGGACCTGGCTCGGCCTGGGCCTGCTGCTGTCATCCGCGGCGATCACCTGGCATCTGGCTCGCACCCGATCCTGGCGCGCGGAGCTGGCGCGCGCGCGGGAGGCCATGGACGCCGGCCGCTACGGCCTGGCCCAGGAGCGGCTGTCCCAGCTCGCGGCGCACTGGACCAACCAGGGCGAGGTCTTCCTGCTCCTGGGCGAGTGCGCGCGGCTGCGGGGCCATCGCGAGGAGGCCCTGGCCGCCTGGGCCAAGGTGCCGCCCAGCTCCCCATCGTTCGCCCGCGCCGCCCGCTACCGGGCGTCGAACCTGATCCACACGGGCCGGTACGCCCCCGCCGAGGAGGTCTTGCTCCAGGCCCTGTCCCAGCCCCGGACCGCCGACTCCCACGACCTGGAGCGGGAGCTGATTCAGCTCTACCGGTTCGAAGGACGGTTCGAGGACATGCGGCGCCTGCTCCGCGCCTCATGGTGCCGGTCCGCCGACCCGGCGGGCGTTCTGAAGGAGCTCTGGATGCTCGACCATTCACCGGTCCCGGTCGAGGCCTGGCAGATCGCGCTGGACAAGGCAGACCATGCCGACGACCGTGTCTGGCTGGGTCGAGCCAACCACGCCATCCTGCTCGGCCGCTTCGGCGACGCCGCGAGCTGGCTCGAGCGCTGCCTGGGTCGTCGGCCCGACGACCCCGCGGTCTGGCGCGCCCGGCTGGACCTGGCGATGGCCGCCGGCGATCTCGACGGTTTCTGGACCGCCGCGGCGCACTTGCCGGCCGATCGGTTCGATGCCCCCGCCACCCGGGCGCTGCGGGTCTGGTTGGCCGGTCGTCACGGCCCGGACGCGTTGGAACACCGGGAACTGTCGGCCCAGGTCCGGGACGACCCGGGAAACACCCGGGCCCTCGAGCGCCTCGCCGTGCTGGCATCCCGGGCCGGACAAACCGGCGAGGCCGAGCGACTCCGCCACCGCAAGGCCGAAGTCGACCGCGCCCAGCACCGGCTCAGCCGGATCCTCCTGGATGGGGCCATCGACTCCCGCCGCGCCGGGGAGCTGGCCGAGCTCTCGGCCCAGCTCGGCCGCAGGTTCGATGCCCGGGCCTGGGCGATCCTCGCCGAGGCCAACCTCTCGGACCCGGGCGCGAAGGCCGTTGCGCTGTCGTCGCCATCCTCGGTCCTCTCCGCGGGCATACCCGGTTCGTCGGCCACGGACCGCGCCCCGCTCAGCGATCGGCTCGCCGATCTCGATCTCCGTCTCAGCTCAAGGCCGGGGCGCGGCGCCGGCACCGCTTCGGAACGGGCTTCCACCGGCGAGGATCGCCCCGGAACCGCGCCGGAATTCGTCGACGACGCCGCGGCGGCGGACCTCCGCTTCCGCTTCGACAACGGCCAAACTCCCCAGCGTTTCTTGCCCGAGACGATGTCGGGCGGCGTGGGGCTGCTCGACTTCGACGGCGACAGCTGGCTGGACGTCTATTGCGTTCAAGGCGGGGATCTCCGGGCGCCGGTCGATGGCCCGGGGCCGACCGCCGCGGCGCCGGGTGACCGCCTCTTTCGCAACCGCGGGGACGGCACGTTCCAGGACGTGACCGAGGCGGCCGGAATCGCCGCGATCGCCTGGGGACGGGGTTACGGCCTGGGCATCGCCGTGGGGGATTACGATAATGACGGGCATGCCGACCTGTTCGTGACCCGGCTCCGGACCTACGCGCTGTACCGCAACCGGGGCGATGGGACCTTCGAGGACGTCACGGCCCGGGCGGGATTGGCCGGTCGGCGGGACTGCCCCACCTCGGCGGCGTGGGCCGACCTCGACAACGACGGTGACCTCGACCTGTACGTCTGCCACTACATGACCTGGGATCCCGCGCATCCCCGGTTGTGTCAGACCAAGGCAGGTGAATACTTCTACTGTGACCCCCGCAAAGTCGAGCCGGCCGCGGACCATGTCTTCCGCAACGACGCCGGCCGGTTCGTCGATGTCACCGCGCCGGCGGGTTTCGCCGAGGCCGAGGGGCGGGGCCTGGGCGTCGTGGCCGCCGACCTCGACGACGACGGCCGCATCGACCTCTACGTCGCCAACGATGGCACGGCCAATTACCTCTTCCACAACCAAGGAGGGTTCCGCTTCGAGGACGTGGCGCTGGAGGCCGGCGCCGCCGGCAGCGCCTCGGGCGGCTTCCAGGCAGGGATGGGCATCGCCTGCGGCGACCTCGACGGCGACGGCCGCCCCGATCTGATGGTCACCAACTTCTACGGCGAGGGCACCACGCTCTACCAGAACCTGGGTCCGGGGCTGTTCGCCGACCGGAGCGCGGCCTCGGGAATCGCGCTCGCCACCCGCTACCTGCTCGGCTTCGGGATTGCGTTCGTCGACGTGAACAACGACGGCCGGCTCGATGTCATGATGGCCAACGGTCATGTCAACGACCAGCGGCCGATCTATCGGTACGCCATGCCGAGCCGGCTCTACGAAGGCCGGCCCGGAGGTCGATTCGTCGACGTCTCGCAGCAGGCCGGCCCTCCCTGGGAAGTGCCGCGCGTCGGCCGCGGCCTGGCCGCCGGCGACCTGGACAACGACGGGCGGCTCGATGCCGTGATCATCGCCCAGGACGGGCCCCTCGCCTATTTCCACAACCGGACTCACCCGGCCGGCCGATGCGTCACCCTCCGGCTCGAGGGGACCCGATCCAACCGCGATGGCGTCGGGGCTCGGGTCACCGTCACGGCGGCCGGCCGTCGCCAGGTCGCGCACCGCGTCGGCGGCGGCAGCTACCTCTCCGCCAACGATCCCCGTCTCCACTTCGGACTCGGCGCCAGCGACCGCGTCGCGGAGGTCGAGGTCCGCTGGCCGTCAGGCCGGATCGACCGCTGGCAGGGCCTCCCGGCAGGGACCGGGTACTCCTTACGGGAAGGCGATCCGAATCCTCGACTCCTGGCCGGTTTTGCTCGGCGTCCTGCCGGATGATCCACCAAAGGTGGGGCAGCCGCCCTCGGCTGCCTCGGGCCAGGGGGGCTCGACCACACGATTTACTGACAGTCCGGCAAAGTCATGCCGGTGGGAACCGGGCTCTCGTGCCCCTTCGACTGGCATGACTTACCTGAGGAGCTCTCAAGACTCACCGCGGAGACCGCAGAGACCGCAGAGAGGGAAACCGAGAGGAATCCTCTGTCTTTTTCTCTGCGATCTCGGCGCTCTCTGCGGTGAAAGACTTCCCGATCAATCGGATGTTACTTATCTGACGAGCCATGGCCGCCAGCCGCCAGGGAGGCGATCTGAGGAATCGAGGCAGTCCCGGTGGTGCCGAGCTGGTGGATGACGATCGAGGCGGCGGCCATGGCCAGCTCCATGGCCTCACGGAGGTCCGCCCCGGAGGCGAGCGCGGCGGCGAGGCTGGCCGTGACGGCGTCGCCGGCGCCCACGATGTCGATGGGGCCCCGGACCGGCAGCGCCGGGACGTGTACGGCAGGGGCGCCCGGCCGGGCTCCCACGATGCCCTGCTCGGCGATCGTGACGAAGACCGGCCGGCCTGTCCGTCCGGCCAGCTCCGCCGTCTGGCGGCTCACGGTGTCGAGGTCCGAAGGCGCGGCGCCGGTCATGCGGCCCAGCTCGTCGACGTTCATCTTGAACCCCAGCGGCGGGAACTGGCCGAGACCGCGCCGGCTGTCGGCCAGGACGATCAGGTCGTCCCGCTGTTGCTGGGCCGCGTGCGCCGCCTGTTTCACCAGGTCGGTGACGACCCCGGTCTCAGGCCGGTCGACCTGGTCCAGAAGGACGAGGGCGTCGAGCCGCTCCGCCAGCGCGCGGAGCCGGGAAGCGAGGTCGCGCTGGAGGTCCGCGGGCGTGGGCGTCCAGTTCTTGGAGTCGAGCCGGTTCAATTCGCGGGGCGGTTGGCCGGTCTCCAGCACCAGGGGCTTGCAGTAGACCGGGGTGCGCCGGCTCGCCGCGGTGAGGAAGTGCTCGAGCCGCACGCCGGGCCGGGCCGCCAGTGCCCGGCGCAGCTCGTAGCCCTCGCCGTCGTCGCCGCAGAAGCCGACGGCGTCGAGGGTGCCCACCCCCAGCGCGACCAGGTTGTTGAGGATCGTCCCGGCCGCGCCCGGCTGGGCGCGGACCTCCACCACGTTGTGAACCATCAAACCGGTTTCGATCGAGGTCTCGTGCTTGGCCGGGTCGATGTGCAAGTAACGATCGAGGAAGAAGTCGCCCACGACTGCAATTCGCAGGCTGGGATAGCGCCCGGTGATCTCGTGGAAGCGTGTGGTGTTCATGACTCGGCCAGTCGCCGGCAGAGATGATGGAGGAACGTGACGTTATCGCACTGCACGTAGTTCAAGCTGCCGCCCATCCGGGAGTAGCTCTTGCAGAAGCGCAGGTAGTAGGCGGGACTGGTCTTGGGGGGCTCGCCCCGGGTCCAGTCCCAGTTGCCCCCATCCTGGAGATCGACCACGTAGAAGGTATGGCCGCGGACGACGCCCTGGCCCTCCTGGAGCCGCAGGTTGTTGACGCAGCTCAGGGCCTTCTCGAAGACCTGGGGACCCATGATGGCCGAGCCGATCGAGAGCACGACGCCCCCCTCCAGGTCGCGGAGCGAGCCGGCGAAGAGCTTGAAATCCCATTCCGCCGCCCGGCCGAGGGCTGCGCCGTTGAAGACCGGGTGATTGGAGATGATGTCATAGCCGATGCCTGGATGCACGGTCATCGGCACGCCGTGGTGGTACGCCTGGGCGAGGATCGAGGCGTGTTTCCAGCGATGCGCGACGGCGATCCGACCCGCGGGCCAGTCCTGCTCGGTCATCGCGCGGAGCAGCTCGGCGCGGGCGGCCGTGAGCGGGTGCCGCGGGTCGCCCGCGATCGCGACGGCCAGGGCCTCGGGGCTGGGCAGCGTCGCGCCATCCTCGAGGATGAACCGGCCCAGCGCCCGGCCGTAGCCCAGGCCCTCCAGCGCCCCGGCCAGCAACGCCAGGTGGATATTCGCGGCGGTCTCGTGCCAGGTGCCGAAGGTGCCGGTGGCCACGTTCGCCTCGACCGATTCGGTCGAGGCGCCCAGCCAGGCGTACTCCCAGTCATGGATCGTACCGGCCCCGTTGGTCGCCAGGTGGGTCAGCCAGCGGCCGGCCATCATCCGCTCGACGATCCGCGCGGCGCCGTTGCGGAGCAGGTGGGCACCGTAGATCAGCAGGACGCTCGCCGCGCGCCGCCGCGCGGCCCGGATCGCCTGCGCGGCCGCGTCGACCACCCGCGCAATCGGCTCCGGGCACGGCGCCGGGGGCGCATCGGGGTCGATCAGGATCTCCTCGACCCGGGTCAGGCTCCGCCGCGCGGCCAGGGGGAGGATCCTCAGCTTCGTCAAGTCGAGCGGCTGGATCATCATGGTTCAACGGCCGAGGAGGAAGTGGACAAACGGGATGGCATCGCGGAAGTCAGGGATGACGGCGTCGGCGCCGACGCCCAGGAGCCGCCGTCGTTTCCACTCGTCGACCCGGCCGGACCCATTCTGGGCCTCGTCGCTGGCGACCGCCACGGCCAGGCCGCCGACCTGCTTGGTGTTCGCGATCTCGACGTAGCCGTCGCCGAAGGAGAGGAGCTGCCTGCCGGAGATGCCGTGCTCCTGGATGATGCGATCGATGATGATCTTCTTCGAGAACCGCTTGTAGTCGTCGAGGGCCCCGTAGATATGGCCGTCGAAATAGCCGGTGATCTTGAGAAGCTCGGCCTCGCGCCGGACGGCGAAGTCATCGGTCCCGCTGGCGAGATACAGCCGCAGCCCGAGCCCGCGCAGGTGCTCCAGCAAGGGCCGGGCGGCATGGACGAGCATCGCATCCGGGGCGATGGAGCGGTCCGCGAGCCCGGCGGTGCGGGCGCCGATGTGCTGGTCCAACCGCCGCAAGTATTCGTGCTTGTACCAGAGCGGCTCGCGCGGCTGGCCCCCGCGCTCGCGGATCCGCTCGGTGAGCTGGATCATCTGGTAGATCGTCTGCTTGCCGTTGAGCCGCATGATGTCGTCGAGGACCAGCTCGCGCAGCTCGGATTCCGTCTCCCCCGGCCGTCGCGGCAGCGCCGCGACGAACATGGGGACCATGACCTCCGGCCAGCCCTGGCGGATCAGCGAGAGCGTGCCGTCGAAATCGAACAGGACGTGGCTGATCTCGGGGCGGGGCTCGAGGGGGCGGGGCAATTCCACGCTCGCCCAGCAGGCGTGTTCGACACTCGACTCCGGCAGCAGGCTCATAGCCACAACTCTTCCTTTCGGATGAATACGATCACCAGGCTTCGGCGATCAGACATCGACTCGCCCAACAACGGGATAAGCCCGACAGATCTCGGTGATCCGCCCCAGGATCGGGGGCAGATTGGTCTGGTCGAAATCCAGCCGGAATTCCAGGGCGTTACCACGGACTTGATCATCGCATAGCCGGCCGTTCGCCTCAATGTGGCCCCTGCCGTCGCCGGTCACTCGAAGATCGATCCAACCTTCCAGCGTCTCCAGGCAGGGGGAAAAATGGACACTCCTGGGCGATCACCACCTTTTGGACCACCCGTCGCACCGCCCGGAGGGAGGGGACGGATTCACCGCGGAGACCGCAGAGACCGCCGAGCAACACGCCCAGGAGACGACCAAAAGCGCATCGGGCTCCAGTCCCCCGGACCCTCCCGACCCGCCCTCCTGGCTCTGCCGCGAGGG
>JAJPJC010000437.1 GCA_021324445.1 Isosphaeraceae bacterium | reverse complement strand
CAGCCCCTGGTCGACCGCGGAGAGCCGAGCCCCCCCTCTCTTCCCAGCAGCCCCGCGGGGGCGACAGTCACCCCTGTCGCCCCCGCGGGGCTCTCCCAAGGGGAGAGCGCCGGAACGGTCCCAGGGGCTGACGCCCCTGGCTATTCACCACCGCCCCCATTCGGGGGCTCAGATACCTTTCGGAACAGACTCTAGAGCGTTCGGACAAAATAACGAGCAAGCCCTGTTTCCCGCCGGCCCGACTGGAGGCCCTGCGGAGCGGATCTCCTCGCCCTGGAAGGGCGACGGTCCTGAGCCAGGGGTGAAACCCCTGGACCGGACGCGACGACTCCCATTCCCTCCCATGCCGAGCCCCGACGGGGCGACGGAACGACGCTTGCGCCCGGGGCTGCTGGCGCCCTGACAGGGCTCCGCCACCCGAAAACAGCCCACGCTGGGGGATCCCATCTCGGGTCCTCCAGGGGTTTCACCCCTGGCTCAGGACCGCCGCCCCCGCGGGGCGTTCTGCACCCTCTGGCATTCGTTCCCAACCTTCTTCGGGAGGAGCAGCCCGAGCTGGCAGCGAAACACATCCTGACCGCGCTGGATGAGCGGGGACACCGTCGGATCGACCCCCGAGGAGCCTTGGTCATCGTGCGAACCGACGTCATCCTCGACCGAATGAGCCGGATCGCCTGGTGAGTTCGAGGACAGGAGTGCGCCTCTGGCGAAGCGGAACGCGGGAGCCGAGACAGCTCACACCGATTATGCGAGATCGCCCGGAGTCGATCAAGCCAAAGCGCGGCACTCGCCTCGCCTGGAGTGCCTCGCGCGGGGCGAGGGTCTTGGGATTTGGCGCCGCTTCGAGTAATCTGATCCCACACCAGGGAGGATTCCGCGCCCCCAACGCCGCTGAGGAAGTTCCCATGTCGCAGACCGTTGTGACCCCGATCGACGATGTGCCTTCGCTCGATAAGAGCCAGGAGGGTCATCCGCCCGGCCTCTATGTGCTCTTCGCCACCGAGATGTGGGAGCGGTTCAGCTACTACGGGATGCGGGCCCTGCTGGTCCTGTATCTTACCAAGGCGATCGGGCTCGACCGGCCGGATGCCCTGGGCATCTATGCGATCTATACCGGGCTGGTCTATCTGACCCCGCTGATCGGCGGCCGGCTGGCCGACCGCTACCTCGGCCAGCGCAAGGCGGTGTTCATCGGGGGGATCCTCATGGCCCTGGGCCAGTTCGCCCTGACTCAACGCGAGCTGCTCAACCTGGGCCTGGGACTCTTGATCGTCGGCAACGGGTTCTTCAAGCCGAATATCTCGACGATGGTCGGCACGCTCTATCCGCAGGGGGATCCTCGGCGTGACGGGGCCTACACGATCTTCTACATGGGGATCAATCTGGGTGCGTTCCTGGCGCCGCTGGTCTGCGGTCCCCTCGGGGAACGGATCGGCTGGGGCTACGGATTTGCCGCCGCCGGAGTCGGCATGACCCTGGGCCTGTTGACGTTCATCTTCACGCAACGCCTGCTTCAGGGCAGCGGGATGCCTCCCGGGCGCGAAGTCGCGCCCGATGCCCGGCTCGCTCCCCGCGACTGGATCGACATCGTCGCGATCGCCGGTGGGATCGTGGCGCTGGTCGTCGTCGCGCTCCAGTTTTGGCCTTACCTCCAGCCGATCTGGTCCCCCGGTTGGTTGACCAGTGCCGCCGCCGCAGTCGCGTACAAGGGCGCGATCCTGATCGGAATCCTGGCCGCGTTCCTCTACGCGACGGAACCGCCCAAGTCGGACGTCCCGGCCGGCTCCGCCGGCGAACCCTTCACCGCCGTGGACTGGCAGCGAATCGGCGTGATCGTGATCATCAGCCTCTTCTCGGTCCTCTTCTGGATGGGCTTCGAGCAGTCGGGCGGCACGCTCAACCTCTTCGCCGATGGGAAGACGGACCGAACCATCTTCGGTTACGACGTCCCGGCCTCGGTGTTCCAGGCCGTCAACCCGGTCTTCATCATCCTGCTGGCCCCCCCGTTCGCGGCGCTCTGGACCTACCTGGCCCGCCATCGCTTCCCCCTTCCCTCGGTGGCCAAGCAAGGGCTGGGACTGTCCCTGCTCGGGGTCGCCTTCGCGGTCATGTACTTCGCCGACCAGGAATCGAAGTCGGGGCCGGTATCGCCGCTCTGGTTGATCGGCGTGTACTTCATCTTCACGGTAGCTGAATTGTTCATTTCCCCAATCGGCTTGTCCCTGGTCAACAAGCTCGCGCATCCGCGCGTCGCCTCGTTGATGATGGCGTTCTGGTTCCTGTGCACGGCCGCCGCCAATTACCTCGCCGGCATCATGGAGCACACGATCGAACCGTATCACTGGAACCTCTGGGCCTTCCTCGGCGTCATGGCCCTGGTACCCGGCGTGTTGATGCTGGTCCTGACCCCGGTCCTGGTCAGGATGTCGCATGGCCGAGTCTGAACCGCAAGAGAGGGGAGCGTGTCATCGTGAAGGTCTGGTTGCTCGCGGCACTGGCATTGATCTTTCTTCAACTGTCGGCCCCGGTCTTCGCGGCCGGTCGGGCCATGACGGTCGACGACCTCCTGGCGGTCAAGGGCGTCGCCGACCCCCAGCTCTCCCCCGACGGCTCGGAGGTGGTCTACGTGGTCTCGGAGCTGGACCGGGCGACGGACAAGACCAACAGCAGCCTCTGGCTGGTGCCGTCGTCCGGCGGCCCGCCCAAGCAACTGACGACCACGCCGGGGACCAACAACCATCCCCGCTGGAGCCCGGACGGCAAGACGATCGCGTTCGTCTCCAGCCGCGGCGGCTCGGCCCAGGTCTGGCTCCTGCCGATCGACGGGGGCGAGCCGCGGCAGATCACCCAGCTGCCCATCGATGTCTCCGGCCCGATCTGGTCCCCCAAGGGAGGCAAGATCGCGTTCACCGCCGAGGTCTATCCCGGGCGGACTCCGGAGCAGACCGCCGCCAGGGACAAGGAGAAGGAATCGGCCAAGAGCAAGGTGCGCACCTATGACCGCCTGATGATCCGGCACTGGAACACCTGGGACGAGGGGAAGCGCAGCCACCTGTTTGTCGTCGAGGTGGCGACCGGGGCGGCGCGGGACCTGACGCCCAGGCTCGAGGTCAACACCCCCCCTGCCCCGTTCGGCGGCTCGACCGACTACGCCTGGTCGCCCGATGGCCAGGAGCTGGCCTTCACCGCCGAGCCGGTCCGCGACGCCGCCTGGTCGACCAACACCGATATCTGGACGGTCCCCGCCGCGGGGGGCGAGCTGACGAACGTCACGGAGTCGAACCAGGGGGCGGACGCCCAGCCGGCCTATTCTCCCGACGGGAAATGGCTCGCGTATGTCAGCCAGGCGCGGGCGGGGTTCGAGTCCGACCAGTGGGTGCTCAAGGTGCTTCCTCGACAATCCCGAATCAGTTACGAGCTGACAAAATCCCTGGATCGTCCTGTCCTGTCGTTCTCCTGGGGTCGCAAGTCGAAGGAAATCGCGGCGATCCTCGACGACATGGGGAGCGAGCCGATCCTCTCGTTCCCGTTACGGGCGGCCCTTGACACAAAACTCATCGCTGTGAGTTCTGGTCGATCCTCCCGACTCGTGACCGGCGGCGCTCAATCCAGCCTCCAGGTCAACCCGAAATCGGGGAAGATGGTCTTCACGCGTCACGACGCCGCGGCCCCGGCCGAAGTGTACGCCGCCGCGGCCGACGGTTCGGGCTTGACCCGGCTGACGCACCACAACGACCCGTTGCTCGCCCAGCTCGACCTGCCCAGGCTGGAAGGATTCACCTTCTCCGGGGCTGACGGCGACGAGGTCCATGGCTGGCTGCTCCGCCCGCCGGGGTTCGACCCAGACAAGAAATACCCGGTCGTCTTCCTGATCCACGGCGGGCCGCAGGGCGCCTGGCACGACGAGTGGCACAACCGATGGAACTACCAGATGTTCGCCGCGCCGGGTTACGCGGTCGTCGCGATCAACCCGCGCGGCTCGACCGGGTACGGCCAGAAGTTCACCGACCAGATCAGCCAGGACTGGACCGGTCGGGTCTACGACGACCTGATGAAGGGACTCGACCATGCGCTCGAGACCTATCGCTTCCTGGATGAATCCCGGCTCGCGGCCTGTGGCGGCTCCTACGGCGGGTTCATGGTCAACTGGATCGCCGGGCATTCGGACCGATTTCGAGCACTGATCAGCCATGCCGGGGTCTTCGACCTGACGAGCAAGTACGGCACGACCGAGGAGCTGTGGTTCCCCGAGTGGGAGTTCGGCGGGCCGCCCTGGGAGAAGACCGAGCACTATCGCGAGCGGTCGCCCAGCGCGTACGTGGCCCACTTCAAGACGCCCACGCTCGTCATCCACGGGGCGCTCGATTTCCGCGTCCCGGATGCGCAGGGCCTGGGGATGTTCTCCTCACTCCAGCGCCGGGGAGTCCCGAGCCGATACGTCTGGTTCCCCGACGAGGGGCACTGGGTCCTCAAGCCGGCGAACCGGGTCGTGTGGTGGCACGAGGTACACGCCTGGCTGGAAAAGTACCTCAAGCATTGACGCGGCGCGGCCGCGCGGCATCGTCCCGTGATCGAGCTCCACGACGTGACGCAGCATTATGGCGTGCGGCCCGTGCTCCGGGGGATCAGCCTGCGCATCGAGCGGGGCGAGGTCGTGGTGATCCTCGGACCGAACGGGATGGGCAAGACGACCCTGCTGGGCGTGATGGCCGGCGTGCTCTCGCCGCAGAAGGGCTCGGTGGTGATCGACGGCCTGCGGCGCCGGGGCTCGGAAGACGAGGAGCTGGCGATTCGCAAGATGACGGTCTACCTCCCGGACCAGCCCTGGCTGCCCGCCAACCGGACCGCACGCGAGTTCCTCATGGCCGTCGGCCGCCTCTACGACGTCGACGACGAGCGGCTGATGAACCACGTCGATCAGCTCCTCATTCTGTTCGAGCTGGCCGAGCAAGGAGACAGCCCGATCCGGTCCTTGTCGGCGGGCCAGAAGAAGAAGGTCGCGCTGGGCTCGGCCCTGGTGGCCGAGGCCCAGGTGCTCCTGCTCGACGAGCCGTTCGGCGGCGGCCTGGATCCCTCGGGCATCCTGACCATGAAACGGATCTTCCAGCATCACGCGCGCCGCAAGGACAGGACCATCGTCCTGACCAGCCCGGTCCCCGAGCTGGTCGAGGAGATCGCCACGCGGATCATCGTGCTCCACAATGGCGAGATCCTGGCCTTCGACACGATCGACGGCCTCCGGCGCGTGACGGGACACCGCGGCACGTTGGACCAGGTGCTCCAGCGGCTGATCTTCCCCGAGACGACACAGAAGCTCGACACCTATTTCCAGGAGTTCGGCCGATGAGCCGCCGCGCACGATCCTGGCACCTGCGGATTCCTGGCCTCCTCGATCGGCTTGCCGGGATCGCGATCAGCTTCGTGCTCCTCGAAGGAGTCATCCTGTACATCGATCAACGACTCTTTCCCCTGGTCGCCCACCTGCCATTCCGGCCGGGCACCGCCATCCTGTTCCTCGCAAGCATCAGCTATGGACTGTCCCGCGTGACCGCGTTTCATCCGGCCTTCCAGAGCGATTACCGGACCTGGCTCCAGTCGACCCCCTGGACCAGCCGGAAGCCGCTCCCGATGGGTCCCATCGAGCTGGTCTGGGAGGACGGGTTGTTCGTCGCATCGTTGATCCTGCTCGCCGCGACCCTCCCCGAGCCGCACGCGGTCCAGTTGCTCTGCGCCTTCCTGCTGGCCCACTTGGTTGGATTATCCTTCAGTTTCCTGTTGACACGGACCCGGGCGCCCGGATACGCCACGGCGTTCGGTCTGGGGCTGGCCGTCGGGCTCTGGCGCCAACCCATGGCCTGCCTGGCGGTGGCGACGCTGGTCTACCTGATCGCCTACGAGGGCGTGTGGCAGGCCCTGAGGAGTTTCCCCTGGGAGGCTTGGAAGTGGCCGAAGCCGTCATCGGACCTGACGAGCATGGACTGGCTGCGCGAGAATTGCGGCTGGCCCTACGACCGGCTGCTCGGCGAGGTCATCGAGGTGCGGGGGATCTCGCGGATCGATGCCCTCCTCGGCTGCATGCTGGGGAGCTGGTGGCTCTACGTCCTTGCCTCGCTCATCAGGGATCCGAAGGACAGGTTAGTCGTCTTGTTACTGGCAGCTGCCCCGGCCGCACTCGTCGTTCCGCATTTTCGGCTCATTATCTATGTAAATGGTTATGTATATCCGATTAGCCTTTGGGCCCGGATTTGGACATTTCGATGGATCATTCCCGGCTACGATCAGATCTTCGTTGCTCCGTTCTGTTCGCTACTCGCGGGAGCGATGACCGGCGCGTTCCTCCACGCTTGGGGGCTCCCGCTCGAGGTCTGTCTCCCGCCCGCCTACGGGGTCGCGGTGCTGGTCGCGCTGGTCACGCCACCCCGCCTGAGACGCTGGCGGTTGACGGGTCAGCATCGCCTGGTGCCTATGATCACTCCCGGGCAGAAGAAGTATGTCCAGGTGGGTTAACCATGAGAGCGCCCGAGGAATCGCGGGACCAGCCGGAGGGCCCATCCGCCCTCGCAGGGATCGTGCTGCGCCTCTGCCCGCGATGCCGGCGCGGCCCGATCTTCGCCGCGCTGTGGGTCATGTACGACGATTGCCCGAGCTGCGGGCTCGACTTCGACCGCGGGGATCCGGGCCATTTCACCGGGGCGATGTACGTCAGCTATGCCCTGGCGATTCCCTGGATCGCTCTGCTCACTTTGATCGAACACCTGATCGTCCCGGCCTGGTCGCTGTTCCGGCTGGTCGTGCTGGCCTCGATCCTCAGCGTGCCCCTGATCCCCTGGTTCTGGCAGTACTCCCGGGTGATCTGGATCTATTTCGACCGGTACTTCGACCCGGATGACCCGCGGGACGAGCACGAGAGCGAGAGCCCGGCGGGGCCCGCCGCGTTTCTCGAAAACCCGCCGATCGGTCTTGGATCGCAGAAAGACTGGGAAGAGCCGGGCGGGCTGACACCTTAAGAGAATGACCCGGCTCACGGGACGGTTCCTCCACCAGGGCCACCTCCGGCTCACTTGAGCCCGAGCTTCTGACCGGCCGCCAGCAGACGGATTGCTTCGCGAAGACGTCGTTCCTTCGTGGCTTCGCGTGTGGCCGAATCGATCCAACCAATGTAGGCCCGCCGGTAGGATGGCGCCAGTTGTGCGAACGTCTCCC
The DNA here is from genome assembly GCA_021324445.1 of Isosphaeraceae bacterium. Lineage (GTDB taxonomy): Bacteria > Planctomycetota > Planctomycetia > Isosphaerales > Isosphaeraceae > JAJPJC01. The sequence continues at coordinate 410 of JAJPJC010000437.1, read as the reverse complement.
ACGCGCGCGCATTGGCCTTCAACGGCTTCTCGATGTAAGGCGGCAGGACCGCTGCTGAGGGTCGTGGAGCATCACCGCTTCGGCCCGTGGGTGCGCGCTCCACTCCGGGCGCCGCCAGCAATCCGCGCGCCTGACGGTCCGCATATCACGCCGGCAAGAAAGTCGGTCAGGCTTTAACCTGACAGAAATCGGAAAGTCAGGCTAAAGCCCGACCTACGAGTTGAGCTTCTTTGGTGCCGGGGTAATAGCGCCGGCGATTGCTGGTGGACCACCGGCTGTCGGGCTTTCGCGGAGTGAGAGTCGGTTCCACAAGCCTGGTCTAACCGTTGTAGGGTGGGTGAAACCCACCACCGGAAGGCCTTGGCGGGCTTGAAGATCGGTGGGTTTCACCCACCCTACAACATCGACTT
>JAJPJC010000180.1 GCA_021324445.1 Isosphaeraceae bacterium | reverse complement strand
GCGAAAACGGCTGGAAACGACCGCGATCCAAGCGGCCTGTACACTACCCGCGGACCAGGGAATTCTAATTGACGTCAGCAGGGAATTCTAATTGACGCTGATCAGGGGGGAAAAGCTCGGGGCCGGCCCGCCTCCATTCTCCCCCCCTTACCAAGGGGGGGACGGGGGGGGTTCTGGGGGAGAGGGCTTTGACCGTGCGCAACACGACCGTGAGGCGCTCTAGCTTGCGCTCCGTCCCGCCGGCGAACTCGTCGATGTCGCGGTGGGCCTTCAGGAATGTCTCCTGCACCAGGTCCGAGGGATCGAGCTTGATCCGCAGGGCGCCGCCGATCAGCGAGCGGGCCACCAGGCGGAGGTAGTTGCGATAGAGCTCCAGCAGCGTCCCCCGGGCGGCATCATCACCGCGCCGCGCCGCCTCGATCAGCCGGTCGGGCCACGCCTCGTCCTGCGCCATGGACGGATTCTCCACGATCCCGCAACGTCCGGGCTCCTATCGTGATAGACACCATCGGCGGGGCGATTACACGAGGGATCGGGGAAGAAACTGGCGAGCCCACTCCATGTCCTCAGCCCCCAGCCGCGGGCCGGGAGTCCCCTCGTAGATGTAGTATGCATAGCCCGCATCATCGTAGATCCGGTCCAGGATTGCCTGCAAATCGAGCTGAGCGTCCGGCTCAGGCGAACGGACCGGGACCGGGATCACGGGCAGACGCTGGCGGAGCGCGATCGGCCAGAAGTCGGCGTGGGGACGGCGCTCGGCCCGGCTGACCAGGACCGAGTAGGAGCAGTCGGGCCGGTTGTCCGCCGGCATGGGTGGACCCCCGCGCAGCAGGTCGATCTCGACGAGATGAACCGGGCCGTTGAGGAGTTCCCCGCGCTTGGCCAGGTATTGCTCGCGATCCGGCCCCGCATACTTGTTCGCCGGGCTCAACAGCTCGACAACCGTGATCAACTCTCGGTTCTTTCGATCGCGGATCTCGACGAAGCTCTGCCGCTCACGATCCACGGCGGGGAGCTGGACTTGCGCCGGTGCCTCCAACACTTCCGTGGCTGTTCCGGGACCAGGCCCGGACGCGGCCTCGGGGGGGCCAGGTCCGAGGGAGACATTGGCCCTCCCGATCCAGCGGCGCGATTCTTCGGTCAGCTCGTGGACGTAGATGTGCTCGTCGATCTTGACGATGTATCGGGGAAGCAACTGTCCGCCCAAGAGGGTTGCTACCAGGGGAATGAATCGCTCGTGGAAGTCGTGCCAGGCGTCGTCCTGCTCCAGGTAGGGATTCATTCCAGGGAACGGAGACGGCATCGGGAGATCCTCCCAGTGTATCCGCAGGGCGTTTGGTGTCACCCGGCTCGATGGGGATTCGCGCCCATCCCGATTCTAACCATCGGAGCCATCAAGATGTCAGTCCAACAACCCCCCGCGGCACGATTCCAGCATGTCGGCCAGGGTCTGCTCGATCGTGAGACTCGGCTCCCAGCCGGTGGCGGCGCGGAGCTTGCTCGCGTCGGCGATGAGCAAGGGCAGGTCGACCGGCCGCACCCGGGCCGGATCGACTCGCACGGCCACCGGCGCGCGGACCAGCGACCGGAGCTGCTCGAGGGCATCGGCGATCTTGGTGCCGCGGCCGCTGCCGAGGTTGTAGACCTCGCCCGGTGTCCCAGACACGGCCAGCAGCCGATAGCCGCGGACCACGTCGCGGACGTCGGTGAAGTCGCGGACCACCTCGAGGTTGCCCACTTCCACGCACTCCCGACGGCCCGCCTCAACCTCGGCGACCTGGCTGGCCAGCGCGGCCAGCACGTAGCGGGGCGATTGCCGGGGTCCGGCGTGGTTGAACGGCCGTACGATCACCACGTCCGTGGCATGCGCCAGATAGTGCTGAATCCCCAGCAGGTCGGCCGCGGCCTTGCTCGCCCCATAGGGGTCCTTCGGCCGCACAGGGCAATCCTCCCCGACCGGGATGAACTCGGGCGCCGGGTCGCCGTAACAGGTCCCCGAGCTGACCAGGATCACCCGCGGCTTCAGGCCCGAGGCCTTGACGGCCTCCAGCAGGTTCAGCGCCCCGCCCAGGTTGAGCGCCCAGGTGCCCCGCGGGTCGGCGACGCTCTGCTGCGGGTTGGACTGAGCGGCCAGGTGATAGATCGCCTCGGGCTGCTTGCGGCGGACCAGCTCGGCCAGCTCCGCCTCGTCCGACTCGATCAGGTCGCAGCGCTCGATCCGGGCGACCCGGCCCAGGTGGGCCACCGTCGCCGGCCATCGCCCCGACACCGAGATCCCCACCACCTGATCGCCCGCCGCGACCAGGTGCTCCGTCAGATGCCCGCCCACGAACCCCGAGATCCCAGTCACCAGCGCTCGCATGGGCGGATCCCTGTGTAGGTCAGGCTTGAGCCTGACATGGCTTTGAATTCATGTCAGGCTCAAGCCTGACCTACGGAGAATTCATGTCAGGCTCAAGCCTGACCTACGGAGAATTCATGTCAGGCTCAAGCCTGACCTACGGATGTCAGCTTGGAGAGCCCGACCTATTTGAAGTCCTCGCCGGGCTTCGAATCGCCATTGGTCAGGTCTTCATCGATGTGGTCGCTGGCCTCGGCCTCGGCGACGCCGTCGTCGATGATGTGGGGCGGGTGGCGGCCGGTGAGGGCGGCGTTCGCCACGGCCTCGGCGTCGAGCGCCCGGCCGTCACCGCCCGGCTCGAGGTCGCCGGCCTCGGCGTCGGCGAGCTCGTCGGCGGGGAGCTTGGCGAGGCTGCTGACCGTGTCGCCGTCATCGAGCTTGATCAGCCGGACGCCCTGGGTGTTGCGACCGATGGTGCGCATGGTGTCGACCCGGGTGCGGATGACCATGCCGCCGCTGGTGGTCAGCATGACTTCATCGGCGTCGGTGACCTTGGCCACGGCGACGACCGGCCCGTTGCGGTCCGAGGTCTGGATGTCGATGAGGCCCTTGCCGCCTCGGTTCTGGGTGCGGTATTCCGTCAACAACGTCCGCTTGCCGTAGCCATGGGCACAGACGGTCAACAGGCTGGCTTCGTCGTCGTCGCCGGTCGCCACGACCATGCCGACGACCTCGTCGCCGTCGGCCAGGTCGATCCCCTTGACGCCGTAGGCCGGGCGGCCCATCGCGCGGACCCGCGCCTCGTCGAACCGGATCGCCATGCCGTCGCGGGTGCTCAGGATCACGTGGCTGCCGGCCTTGACCCGCGCCACGCCGATGAGCTGGTCGTTCTCCTCCAGGCCCAGCGCGATGATCCCGCGCCCCAGCGGCCGCTTGAAGGCGGTCAGCTCGGTCTTCTTGACCGTGCCCCGCCGCGTGACCATGAACAGGCACTCATCCTCATGGAACTCGCGCACCGGGATCATCCCCGTGATCCGCTCGCCCTCGCCGAGCTGGAGCAGGTTGACGATCGCCCGGCCGCCGGCGGTCCGCGTCGCCAGCGGCAAGTCGTAGACCTTCAGCCAGTAGACCTTCCCCTTGTCGGTGAAGAACAGAATGTAATCGTGGGTCAACGCCACGAACATGTGCTCGAGGAAGTCCCCTTCCTTGGTGTTGGTCGCGGCGATCCCCCGGCCCCCGCGCCCCTGGGCGCGGTAGGTGCTCGGCGGCAGCCGCTTGATGTAGCCGTCGTGGGTGACGGTCACGACCATGTATTCCTCGCGGATCAGCGCCTCCTTGTCGAAGTCGCCGACCTCCTCATCGGAGATCACGCTCCGCCGCCGGTCGGCGTACTTGTCCTTCAGCTCGCGCAGGTCGGCGCGGATGATGTCGAGGATCAAGTTCTCGTCGGCCAGGATCCGCTCGTAGCCGGCGATGTCCGCCTTCAGGCCGATGTATTCCTGCGCCAGTTTGTCGACCTCCAGGCCGGTCAAGCGCTGGAGCTGCATGGCCAGGATGGCGTCGGCCTGCATGCGCGTCAGGCTGGTGGACTCCTTGGCCTCGGGATCGTTCAGGGCCCTGCGGAGGATCTCGGCGGAGACGGCCATGCCCATCAACCGGGTGCGGGCCTCGGGCGGGTTGGCCGAGGAGCGGATGACGCGGATGATCTCGTCGATATAGGCCAGGGCGATCAAGAGTCCCTCGACGATGTGCGCCCGCTGCCGCGCCTGGCGGAGCTGATACTGGGTCCGCCGTCGGATCACGTTGACCCGATGCTCGACGAAGAGCCGCAAGAGGTCCTTCAGCGGCAAGGTCTTGGGCCGGCCGTCGACCAGGGCCAGCATGATCACGCTGAAGGTGTCCTGGAGCGGCGAATATTCGAAGAGCTGGTTGACGACGACGTTGGGGTCGTCCCCCTTCTTGACCGTGACCACGATCCGCACCGGCTGGTTGCGATCGCTGAAGTCGTCGATGTTGGCCACGCCGGTGATCCGGCCGCCATTGACCAGTTCCGCCAGCTTCTTGAGCAGCACCTCCTTGGTGAGCTGGTAGGGGATCTCGGTGAAGGTGATCTGGGCGCGGCCGTCCTTGGCTTCCTCGATCGCGTACTTGGCCCGGACGATCACCCGGCCGCGGCCGGTCAGGTAGGCCTCCTTGATGCCCATCCGCCCGCAGAGGGTCGCGCCGGTGGGGAAATCCGGGCCCGGGAGGACCTCCATCAGGGCATCGAGGTCGATGGCCGGATCGTCGATATAGGCAATCAGGGCGTCGCAGACCTCGCCGAGGTTGTGGGGCGGGATCGAAGTCGCCATCCCCACGGCGATGCCGCCGGAGCCATTGACCAGCAGGTTGGGGAACTTGCCGGGCAGGACGCGCGGCTCCTGGTACTTCTCGTCGTAATTGGGCTGGAAGTCGACGGTGTCGAGCTGGATGTCCTCGAGCATCTCGGCGGCGACCGGGCTGAGCTTGGCCTCGGTGTACCGCATCGCCGCCGGGGGCAAGCCGTGAATGCTGCCGAAGTTCCCCTGGCCGGTGACCAGGAGGTGCCGCATGTTCCACCACTGGGCCATGCGGGCCAGGGTCGGATAGATCGAGTTATCCCCGTGCGGGTGGTACCGCTTCATCGTCTCGCCGACGATGCCCGCACACTTGCTGGTGGACCCGCCGGGGCTCAGGCCCAGGTCGCGCATCGCCACCAGGATCCGCCGCTGCGACGGCTTGAGCCCGTCGCGGACATCCGGCAAGGCCCGGCTGATGATCACCGACATCGCGTAATTGAGGTAGCTTTCCTTGAGCTCTTCCTCAATATCCAGCGGCCGGGGCTCTCGGGGTGCGGCGGGAGGCAATACGGCTGTGCTCACGGTCAATCAGTCCCTCAATTAGGAGTGGCGGGTGGCCAGTGGCAGGCGGCCAGAGAAGACAAAGGAGAAAGGGCCGGCCGGGTCTCGGCGGTTTCCGGAACAGCCAACCGCTACGCCCAGCTATTGTACCCGAAACGGGGCGGCCACGCAACCGCGACGGGAGGGGGAATCTCGATCGCAAGTCGGCTTATTTCAAGAGGTTGCAGTGCAAGTGCCAAGCCGGCGTCGTCGGCGTAGCGCAGGTCGGTCTCGAGGCCGTTGCTGTACGGATTGAAGGAAGAGACCGGCCAGACCAATCGAGCAGTCGAATCGACCTTCCACGTCCAGCCGTGGTGGCTCCTTTGAGACGTCCTCGACATCGGCGAGGCCGCGCGCAATAATGACCGCAGTCCGCTCATCTTCGAGAAGCGGATCAGCACCCGTAACGAGGCGAGTGCCTCGAGAACTCGAGTTCGACCCCATCGGTGCAATCGAGGTCGAGGAAACCATGCCTTCCCTGACTCCGGAGCAGCGCGCGGCCGTCGATCAGGCCATCAGCCAGGAAGGGTATGCGCGCCTCGATGACTACATCGTGCTCAGGGCCGAAGTCTACGACCGCCTGCGCGGGGCGTTGGATCACGGCCTGGACATGGCCCAGGTCGGCGCCCTCGTCGACGCCACGATGAGCGATGAGGACAAGGGCGACCCCCTCCTGGATAGCTACCAGCGCTATCGGCCATGATCCAACGAGGCGACGTGATCATCGTCGATTTCCCCTTCACCGACGTCCGGGCGAGCAAGGCGCGCCCGGCTTTGGTGGTTCAAAATGATGTCGACAACGCCCGGAGGCGGAAGACGATCATCGCCCTGATCGCCGGAAATCTCAGGATGGACGGCGATCCCAGCCATCTCCTGATCGATCCGGCGACGCCCGACGGATCGGCGTCGGGACTGCATGGGCCTTCGCTGGTCTCGTGCAACAGCCTGTTCACGATCGAACAGAGCGGCATCCTTCGCACCATCGGGACGTTACCGGCGCCGATCATGGCGAGGATCGACGCTTGCCTGAAGGTTGCGCTGGGGCTGCCTTGATCAACCGCGTTCCTGGGTCACCCAAGTCGATTCGGCTCAGAGACCGAAATGGCTTGCCTCGGCGTACCACGCGATCATCAACCGCGGGGTGAACCCGGACCCAACTATCATCATTCACCGCGAGCGAGTGGTGCTCCCGGCGACCGTCCTGCCGCTGGAAGCGGCATCGGACCCAGGGCAGTCCCCGTTCATCGATGCGATGGATCCGGAGGGACCTCCGCCGTGCGATCAGGCGCTCGTAGAGCCGCCCCTCACCAACCCGGAGCTGACGCCAAGGCTCGTCCACTGGTGGAACTCATCGCGCTCATCCGGTCCGGTCGCCCCCGAGCCGGGCGGGGTCAAGCAATGGTCCCCCCGTCGACGCTCAGGATGGCCCCGGTGATGTACTGGGCCTGGGGTGAAGCCAAAAACGCCACTGCCTCGGCGACTTCCTCGGGCTTGCCGAAGCGGCGCAGCGCGGTGACGGCGCGCTGGTTCTCGGCGGCCTTGCCGGCGTCGGCCGGGTTCATGTCGGTGTCGATCGGGCCCGGCTCAACGGCGTTGACCGTGATGCCCCGCGGGCCCAGGTCACGGGCCCAGGCCCGGGTGAAGCCATTGAGCGCGAACTTGGTGGCGCTGTAGATGCCGACCCTGGGCATCGATACCCGCTCGCCCAGGACGCTGCTGATGTTGATGATCCGCCCGCCCGAGGGCAGGACCCGCGCCGCGGCCCGCGCCGCCAGGAACGCGCCCCGCACGTTGACGGCAAAGGCCCGCTCGAAGTACTCGTCCGTCGAGTCCAGCAACGACGCGGTCTGGTAGATCCCGGCGTTATTGACCAGGACGTCCAGCCGGCCGAAGTGCTCAACCGCCTGGTCCACGACCTCGGCGGGCTCCCGAGGATCCGCGGCATCGACCCGGACCGCCAGGGCCTCGACACCCAGGCCGCGGATCCGCTCGACCACAGCCTGGGCGGCTGCCTCGGATTTCTCGTAGGTCAACAGCACGTTCAGCCCGTCGCGCGCCAGCCGGACCGCGATGGCCGCGCCGATGCCCCGGCTGGCCCCCGTGACCAGCGCCACACGCCGTTGAGGATCGTTCATCATGACCGCCTCGGTTTGACGGGTCGGCGCAGCGCGCGGCCCGCCGGCATGCCACAAGGGATGCCGGTGGCCTGCGCTGTACTGGCCGACCCGACACCCCGAGATCAGACTCAGACCAACACGGGGATGATCGGGGCGGCGCCTCGAAAAGTCAAGCGATCGAGGGCTGGTACCGGATCGGAGCGCCGCGCGGCCTCACTCTCGCGGCGCCGTGGGCGACGGGGGTCGACAGCTCGATGCCGGGACCCATGCTCCAGTCGTACTCGCAGCACCATGTGTTCGGAGTCCTGATGTGGCTGGACTCGCATTGATCCCCCTGGCCCCAGAACCACATCGACCCGTTGGCGGAAGAGCCGGCGTTGGCCAGGATCGTCGTGTTGGTGTTGTTGGCAGTCGGCAGCAACGGCAGGCATGCCTGGTGGTACGGCTGGGGAATGTTGGTCACGTTCCCCGGCGGCTGGAGGTTCTTCCAACCGTGGGGCCCGAGCCCCAGGGAAGCACCCGGATGGCGGGACATGCGGACACCGTTCCCGCGGAGCCGGTTCCGATCCGCTCGAGTTCGCCGCGGGTCCGCTCGTTCTGGACGTTGCCGGTATTTCGACGGTGCTCACGAGGTGGCCTCCAGGATCGGCGAGGTGCAGGTCTCCGGCTCATTGGCCGCGCTGGGCTCGGGCCGCGGCCCTGGCCAGGCGCGCCACGAACGCCTCATGCTCGGGTGTGGCCACGCCCCGCTCGAGGACTGCCAGCACGCCAGCGATGTCTTGATTCAGGAGCGCGACCGGATCGAGCCACAAGCCGGGGAAGACCTTGGAGCGGTAGAGCCCATCGCGACCGGGCCGCAGCCGCACCAGCTTCGGGCCTCGGCGAACATGCCAGTGGACCTCGTCGGGGTCGAGGGTCACAACGACGTATTCCTGGACGCCCGCCCGCTGGTAGTCGGTCCGCTTGGAGCCGAGATCGATCGACCGGCTGGACCGGGCGATTTCGGCCACGAGCTCGGGGACACCGGCGACGAACCTGCCCGCATTGCGGGTCTGGCCGCCGCATTCGGGCTTGATGCGCAACTGCGCATCGGGCTGGGGGACGCCCAGTTCGTCCATGGCGGTGGTCGCGTTGTCCAGGACCTCGGTGCCGGGGGTCCGGGCTCGATAATACCCGAGCCAGGTAATCACGTCGGCCGATGATACGCCGTGTTTGGGTCCGACCGGGCTGGGCACGTGGACAACTCCTCCGATCAGCTCGGCCTTGAAGCCCGGGGGCGTGGCGTCGTAACGGCGCAGGAACTCGGCCTGGCTGAGGCGCTGGCCGTCGACCAGGGGTGGCGGTCGTCGTTCGGCGATGCTCACGGGAGTTGCCTCCAGGATCGGCGCGTGGTTTCGGCCGCTCATTGGCCGCGCTGGGCTCGGGCCGCGGCGGCGGCCAGGCGTGCCACGAACGCCGCATGTTCGGGTGAGGCTAGGCCGCGGTCGAGGGCCGCGAGCACCCCGGCGAGGTCTCCCCTCAACAAGGCGGCCGGATCGAGCCACAAGCCGGGGAAGACCTTGGAGCGGTAGAGCCCATCGCGACCGGGCCGCACCCGCACCAGCTTCGGGCCTCGGCGGACATGCCAGTGGACGTCGTTGGGATCGAGGGTCACGACCACGTATTCCTGGACGCCCGCGCGCTCGTAGTCGGCGCGCTTCGCGCCGAGGTCGAACGGCCGGCTGGACTTGGCGACCTCCGCCACCAGCTCTGGCGGGCCGGTCAGGTAGTTGTCTTCATTGACGAAGCAAGCTCCACCGCGCTCCGGCTCGATCCGCAACAAGGAGTCGGGTTGAGGCTCGCCATACTCACCCAGGATGACCGTGGCGTTGTCAGCGAGCCGGAGGCCGGGGGTCCGGTGGCGATAGAGGTTCAGCCAGGTTGTCACATCGGGGGTTGACTCACCCTGGTCAGAGCTCAACGGACTGGGCATGTAGACGATTCCTCCGACCAATTCCGCGCGGGTCTGGGGCGGCATCGCTTCGTAGCGGCGATGGAACTCGGCCTGGTTGAGCCGCTGGCCGGCGATCAGGGGCGGTGGGGGCGGCGGTGGGCGCCGGCGTCGTTCGACAAGGCTCATGACGGGACCTCCGGTCCTCGGTTGCGATCGGGTCCAATACTCCGATCCCTCGTTCGGGACGTTCAACGGCGCGGGACGGGGGAGCCGCATTCGCGGCAGGTGGTGGCGCTCATGTGGACGGGCTTGCCGCACCGCGGGCAGACGCGCAGGCCGGCTTCGAACTTGACCATCGACGACGGCGCCGCGCCGGGGGAGGCTGGTCCGAACTCGGGGATGGGCATCAGCGGCATGGCTGGGGGCGTGGGATCGTCCCGGCCCAGGGCGCGACTGGCGCTGCCCAGGTGCCGCGTGCTCCATTCCTCCAGCCGGGCGAGGTCCTGCCGATCCAGGTCCGCGGTCCGCGCGTCGGGATCGCCCTGCGCAGCGCCCCTCGCGGGGGCCGGCGGCGACCAGGCCAGCTCGGGGACCGGCACGACCCGGCCGCAATCCGGGCACCTGCCCGCTTCCGGCCGGCCCGCCGCCAGGACCTTCAGCCGCCGGCCGCAGGGGCAGTGGAAGCGGATGTAGCCGTCCTCGGTCTCGCTCACACCCTGGAGCGAGACCGCGGCAGCCCCCGGAGTGCGCCTCCGCAGCCGAATCTTGGCGCCGCAACGCGGACAGTCGATCCGCTCCGGACCGCCCCGCTGGACATCGATCCGTTCGCCGCAACGGCAGGTCACCCGAGCCATGGTCGCACCGCGGTTCGGTTCGAGTCGAGGAGGGTGCGCCGGGCGCACGGATTCCAGGGAAGACCGGTGCGCCCGGCGCACCCTCCCTACCGTCCCACTCCCCGGAGCAGGTCCTCCACCGGGATGACGCTGTTGAAGCTGCCCGAGCGGAAGCCTTCCAGGTCGAGCGTGACGAATTTGAAGCCCACCGCGCGAAACGCCGCGATCAGCTCGCCGCGGAGCTGGAGGTCGACCAGCCGGGGCAGGTCGTCGAGGGGGACTTCGATGCGGGCCAGGTCCCCCTTGTGGTAGCGGACCCGCAGCACGCGCAGCCCGCGATGGCGGAGCCACTGCTCGGCCTGGTCGATCATCCGGACGCGTTCCGGGGTCACGTCCTCGCCGTAGGCGATCCGGCTGGAGAGGCAAGGGGTCGCCGGCTTGTCCCAGGTGGGCAACCCCCAGGCGCGGGCCAGGGCCCGGACGTCGGCCTTGCTCAGGCCGCATTCCTGGAGCGGGTGCCGCACCCCGCGCTCGGCGGCGGCCCGCATGCCGGGTCGATGGTCCCCCAGGTCGTCGGTGTTGGCCCCCGAGGCGATCACGTCGACCCCCAGCTCATCCATCATCCCCGCCAGCCGCCCGTACAGCTCGCTCTTGCAGAAATAGCAGCGATCGGGCTGGTTCCGCAGGTAATTCGGGTCGGCGAACTCCGCGGTGTGGATCACCCGGTGGCGAATGCCGATCCGGCGAGCGAGCTCCTGAGCCTCCTCGAGCTCGCCCGAGGCCAGGCTGTCGGAGACCGCCGTCACGGCCGTCGCGGCCTCACCCAGGGCGTCAAACGCGGCCTGGGCCACCACCGTGCTGTCGACACCCCCCGAGAAGGCAACCGCCACCCGGCCATAGCCCTGAAGGGTTTCCAGCAGCCGCGCGCGCTGAGCGGTCAGCGTCGGATCGGACTCGGTCCATGCGGTTCGGCTCAAGACGCACCTCCATCCCGCGCGGTCATCCACAGTCATCATGCCGGAGTTGGCCCGCGATCCATTGTACAAGGTGGCGGGCAGTCCCCTCAAGGCAGCCGAGCACTCCGGCGAACCCCGGATCGGAGAACCGGATTGATTACCCCGGCACGAACGACGCTCCAGTCGTAGGTCAGGCTTTCGCCTGATGTTCCGAATCCTGTCAGGCTAAGACCAGATCCGGGAATACCAGGTCCAGTTCCGCCCGATCGAGCTGGCCGAGATCAAGGACATCGCCCTCAACCCGCGGCCGGCCGGCAAGTAGGCCGAGGTCCCGCCTCGGGAAACCCGGCCGCCGGCCGCATCGGTCACGGTTGACCCCAATGCGGAGAGGAGATCGACGGCGACTCGCAGCGGTGTGCGACGACCATCTCATGGGAAGAGTATGCCCGGTTGGAACCAGTAATTGATTACATGCTTACATACATGGATAAAGTCCCGGGTTATCAGTGGAAGACCAAGGGCTGGTGGCGATCACGAAACCGCGGTGAGCGGCTCGAGCGCCGCACGATTGGCTTGCGTACGATCCGGTCGGGGGACGGAGCCCCCTCCTAGAGGTCGTTTTGGAGGAGCCGGCTCCGTCCGGCGATCTTCCTCCAACCGATCGGCGCTCTAGGCCCGAGCGGTTCCTCCACGGGTTGCGCCCAGGGCGGCGGCGTGAATCACAGCAGCCCGAAGTGCCAGCGAGGGTTCCGAGAGCGGTCGCCTCGCCGGGGCGTTGGGTTGGTCTGGTCCGTGTGCCATCGGAGTGGACACCGCTGGCGACCGGCTTTCGGGTGTGGGGCTCACTGCGGATGGCGACACGCAGACGACCGGATCCTTACTTGACTGGGGAATCCTCGGGGAGGTCGGGTCGAGAGCGCGTCCCCACTCTCCTCCGTGGGAGGCGACACCAGGGAAAGCCGCTCCAGCACCGGCCCGAACTTCGCACCCATGGTCCCGCCGCCCGGCGATGTCGCTGGGTTCGTTCCGTGCGTTTTGCTCCTCGACCTGGTGGGCCGTGCGGCTGGGTTCGTTCCGTGCGTTTTGCTCCTCGACCTGGTGGGCCGTGCGGCTGGGTTCGTTCCGTGCGTTTCGCTCCTCGACCTGGTGGGCCGTGCGGCTGGGTTCGTTCCGTGCGTTTCGCTTCTCGACCTGGTGGGCGGGCAACTCGACGGACGGCGGCGTCGCGAGCGGGACCGGACCCGACGGAGCCAGGACGTCGATGGGGGAAACCGGACCGAATCGGTCGATGGGCTCGATGGGCGCGGGGCGGGGTGTGGTCGCGGAGACCGGATCCTGCTGTTCGCTCGCGGTCCGGACGGGTCCGGGCGGGTCCGCGACGACGGGGCTGGGGTGGGCGGCACCGGCAGGGCGCATCTTGAGGAGGACGTCGAGCATGCGGAGGAACGACCGGCCGCAGTACATCTGCAACCGGCGGAGCCGCTCGCCCGAGTCGCTGTCGTCGAACGAGAGCCGATCGGCCTGCTCGGCCGCCTCGGCCGCCTCGCGTTCCTGGTGCGCCTCCGCCATCGCTTCCAGCCGGAAGGTCGCCTGGTCCACGATCGCAAGGAGCGCCCGCCGCGCCTCGGGTTGGTCCTGCGGTTGCAGCAGGGCGACACGCCGGGCCGGCGACGGCTGGGCGTCAGGGCTGACCGCGCTACCGGCCCGTCCATTTCCCGCTTCGGCGCAAGGGTCGACGCGGTGGGTGTCGAGGGCGCGGCAGGCCCGGGAGATCGCGGTCACGACGGGGGTCTCGGCCGGGTCGCCGGGCTGATGGCCGAGCAGGCGGATCGCCCGGAGCTGGTCGGACGGCTGCCAACCGAGCCCTTGGTCCAGGATCGCGCGGAGCTGAACCCAGCGGTCGAGCAGCCAGTGGCAGCCGGCGCTGGTGGACTCCAGGCTCTGGACGAGCCGGGAGGGATGGTCGGAATCGTCAGTCGTACCGGAGCAAGCGAGTTGCGGCTCACCCGGCTGGCCATTGGCCCGGGCATCAAGCGAGGGCGTCCCGAACTGGTCCGGCAAGAGCCGGCGGCCCAGCTCGGCAACTTCATCGTCGCGGCGCCGAGCTTGGTCGGCCGCCGCGGTCTGGATCTGCTCCGCCAGCCGCGCCGTCTCGGCGCGGTTGGCTCGCTCGATCTGCCAGGAGACCCGCACAGCCTGCTCGACCAGGAAGTGCTCGAACTCATTGCGGGGCCGGAAGTCGGCCGTCCAGGCATCGATCCGCGCGCGGTAGGTCTCCGCGTCCTCGCCGGGCAGGATCGGGGTCCTGGCGTCCAGGCCGTGCTTCAACGCATTGAACTTCGAACGCTCCTTCCCCTCGGGCGTACGCGGCCCTCGGCTCTTGCAGCCATTGCGGCGGCTGATCTCGGCGCGTTCGAAGGCGGTGGTGGTCGCGGTCATGGCAGTCTCGGGCCTTGGCTGGTGCATCATCAACCGAAGTCTCATCGTCGCCACGAGGAGACGGCTGGCGAGGCAGCGTCGCCCGGGCGGCTCTTTTCCCTGATTATGGTACATCTGCGAGCGAGCGAGCGCGGAATACGCCGATTTTTCCGGGCGGTCTTGACCATGACGAAGCGAGTCTCAACAACCCCTCGTCACCTGGACAAGTTGAAAAAGGTGCAGTGGCGCCTAGAATGCCAGTAGCGTCTCAAGTCTCGTTCTCGTTTCTCCTTGGAGCCCTGACCTCGCACCATGGATGATCTTGCGCGCTGCTGTTGCCAGAATTC
>JAJPJC010000187.1 GCA_021324445.1 Isosphaeraceae bacterium | reverse complement strand
GAATTCTGGCAACAGCAGCGCGCAAGATCATCCATGGTGCGAGGTCAGGGCTCCAAGGAGAAACGAGAACGAGACTTGAGACGCTACTGGCATTCTAGGCGCCACTGTACCTTTTTCAACTTGTCCAGGTGACGAGGCGAGGAAGCAACCACTTGCTTTTCCCATCCTGATCGGCACAATGGGGCGAGTGCAGCGGGGCCGGTACGCACTGCGGCTTGGCTGCGAGGAAACCTGATTCGATGTCGTCGGACGACGAGACAAGGGGCAACCCGGCCGGGCCGGGGGGCTCGTTGACGAGTAGGCCGGCGTGGTCGAATACCTTCGGGGTGTTCGACCACGCCGGCTTTTTCTTTGGAGCGAGAGCGAGGTTGCGGCGATGCGGCCAGAATCCCCGGGTTCGCGCTGGGAAACCCTTCAGGCAAATGCCCATCTCCCCGAAGCCCAGGCCATCATCCGCCGCGAAATCTTCCGCGGCGAGATCCGGGTCGTACCCGCACCGAGCGGCGGGATTCGCATCATCCCCGCACGTGCCTCCAGCCCCGTCGAGAGGCCCGAACCCACAGCAGGGGTCGAACAGGGCCGCGCGCAGGAGCATCGGGGGATGCTCGTCCTGCCCATCGAAAGGAGGAGCTGATGAATCCGCGTGAAGCCCTGGCCCGCCGGCTGCGCGAAGTCCGCCTCGCGAGGTATGGCGAACAGGGCGGGCCTCTCCTGGCCGAGGACCTGGGCCTCCCCGCCCGGACCTGGGCCCACTACGAATCCGGCGTGACGATCCCCGGCTTGGTCCTGCTCCGCTTCATCGAAGTCACCGGCATCGCGCCCCATTGGCTCCTGACCGGCGAAGGTCGAGCCGGTCCGGCCGGCTCCGGCGTGGGCCGCCTCCTACGGTCCCAGCCAGCGAGTCAGCCGCCATGAGTCCGAGATCCCCGCTCATGGCCTCGGTCGCGCCGGACATGGCTCGCTTCGTGACGCCGCGCGATGACAGATCTCAAACAACCTGCAGAAATCGTGATATCAGCCTCGATCTGCATCAACGCGATCCTGGGTTTCCCGCCAGGATGTTCGGCATCTCGCTCTGGACTGCAACTGGATCGCCCCTGGGAATTCGGTGTTCTCCCAGCCAATTCCCCGGGGCGCCTACCGTGAGGAGGATTCGACGTGAGCGTTGACCATCACGAACTGCGGCGAGCTCTCGAGCAATTCTTGGCGGCCAAGCGAGCACTCCGTCAAGCCTGGCGAGGATCTCACGCATCAGATTTCTCTGATGAGTGGACGCCGACGCTCGAGGCAGGAGCCGCCGGCCGGGACTGGGACGGGTCCGCGATGAGGGAGGAGTTACAGGGCCTGAAGGACGAGAATCGGCGACTGAGGGAATTGCTCGCTCTGCTCCATGAGTACAGTCTGAGGCTCCGCGAGCAGCGCGACGCCCTGGTCGTGCAGAGACATCAGTTGCGGGATGCGTCCGAAATCGGTTGCTTTCTGGATGCGGACGATCATCGAGCGGAGGAATCTCCCAGGTCCCTGCCGGGACAAGTCGGTGATGCCGTTGGCGCATGGATCAGGAGCAAAACTTCATAATTAGTATAACTATTATTATATTCGAGATCGGACCCATCCGGATCATGGTCCATGAACTTTCTTGACCTGCGCGAGCCCGTCAGCACCTGGAGTCACTGCGCCGGGTTGCTGCTGGCGCTGCCCGGCACCGTGCTCCTCTGGCGTCGCGGCGTCGGCGACCTCGGGAAGCGGCTGAGCCTGCTCCTCTACGGCCTGACCTGGCCTTCTGCTATTCGGCAAGTACCCTCTATCACGGCGTCCGACTGCCGGCCGCGCAGATCGCGACGTTCGCCCGGTTGGACCGCATCGGCATCTTCGCCCTGATCGCCGGTAGTTATACACCGATGGCCTGGTGCCTGCTGCGCGGCCGATGGCGGCGGTGGACCCTGGCAGTCGTCTGGGGAGTGGCGACCACGGCCACGGTCCTGATCGCGGCCGGCCGCCACTTCTCGACGGTGTGGTCCACCGGCCTGTACCTGGGGCTGGGGTGGGGCGCCCTCGCCTGTTATTCCGAGATCGCGCAGGTCGTGTCGCACCGCGCCTTGCTGCCCATCGTCGTGGGTGGGCTCT
The DNA here is from genome assembly GCA_021324445.1 of Isosphaeraceae bacterium. Classification (GTDB taxonomy): domain Bacteria; phylum Planctomycetota; class Planctomycetia; order Isosphaerales; family Isosphaeraceae; genus JAJPJC01. Next base: position 17,111 of record JAJPJC010000187.1, on the reverse strand, counting down.
CCTACAGCGTGGGGGCGGTGCTCAACCTACTGCACTGGCCGGTCCTCTACCCGGGGACCTTCGGGGCCCATGAGGTGTTCCACCTGTTCGTGCTGGCAGGCAGCCTGGCCCACTACCGGTTCATTCTCAAGGTCGTCGTGCCCTCGGCACAGGGCGCTGAGAGGTCTCCGGCGGGCCGGTGACTCATCGGGGTCGAGGACCCCTCGGAGTCACTCGAACCGGCGATGGCTCCGGAACACCGCGACAACCTCCCGGCGGCATCCGGCCCGGAACGATCCCCGATCCGTTCCCCGGCCCGCCCATCGTCGCGCAGCAGGCAGTCCTTGCGATCGGGCTCGACTTGGCCGTCGGTGGGGAGCCAGGACCGAGCTCGCCACTCCTGGAGGCCGGGCCCTTCCTGGATCGCGAGGGACCCTTCGATCGCGTCGAACAAGGCCAGGACCGGGTGCTCGGCACCCGGTGGAAGGACCCACGATTCAGATGCTTGCCTTCTTCTTCGTCTCGCGGAACGACGGTGGCCCGGCCAGGGTGAAGATCAAGAGTTCTTCACCGGTTACAGTGCTGATATCGTGGTGCAGACTCAAGACCTTGATGCCGGTGACCTCGCGGACCATCGCCTCCAGGCGCGGCCGCGCCGTCTCGAGCAGATGAGTCCGTACCTGCTTGAGCAGGTCTCTGCCCTTCTCGGCCGGCAGCGCCTTGACCAGATGCTGCTCGGCCGCAGTCAAGACGCCCTGGAGGCGGACCACGAGCAGGTCATCGATCAAGTGCGCGCGGATGTCCTTGGGTCCCCGACCCATGTATTCCTGCTCGAAGCGCGTGATCCCTTCGCAGATGGCAGCTTCGATCTCCCCCTGCGTTTTCATGGAATCCTCGATGGTCTCTCATTCCCCACTCGGCAGCCCCAACCGGCCATCGAAGCCGACCGTGCCCGGATCGTTCGTCCTCCGGCCCTGGAGCGACCATCATAACCCAAGAAATAAAACGATTCCCTTGCTATTTCGGGCTCGCCCCCGATAATGGGGTATCGACTCGGGGCTAGTCGGAATCGGCAGTTGGCTCCGATGAAAATTTGAGTGGATGTCGTCGGACGACTAGATGAAGAGCAACCCGGCCGGCCCGGGGGGCTCGTTGACGAGTAAGCCGGCGTGGGGGGGATACCTCGCGGTGTTCTCCCTCGCCGGCTTTCGTTTTGGGTTCGGCAACTCACCACGGAAGGCCGGAGAACGGCCGGTGCCGGCACTGGCCGGCCCGCGACGGCGTCGCGGATGGCCCAGCAACTTCCTGGTCTCCCGTCGAGTCGGCCGGCCGAGCAGGACGCACTCAGGACTCGGTCGCGCGTGGGCCTTTGCCGTGGAAACGGGATCAAGGAGAGGAGATGACGAAGCAGGCAACCGGGCCTGGAGGGAACACGGAACATCCTCCGCTTCTCAGCACGACGCCTGCCGAGACATCCGCAGCGGCAGCCACGGCGATAACTCCGCCCGGACCGGCTGGGATGCCTGCTCCGGATGGGGCGTCGCCGCCGCCCGTAGCTGCTCCCGGCGCCGGCTCCGTGATCGAATCTCGTTTCGCTTCCCGCGGCCGGGACGGTCGCAGTCTCCTGGGACGAATCCGATGACCAAGACCAATTCGACCATGGCGGAACAGATCGCCCGAGCGGCCACCGACTTCGAGCAGGAGCGCACGGGCCACGTGCCGAAATCGGTGACGGTGGTCCTGTGCGACAACACGCTGGTGGTCACGCTGCATGGGACCTTGTCGCCGGCCGAGACGGACCTGGCCAAGACTCCGGCCGGGGCCGCCCAAGTGCAGGAGTTTCACCGCCAGTTATTCCACGACTCCTGCGACACGCTGCGGCAGGAGATCGCGCAAATCACGGGGGCGGCGGTGCGCGAGGTGGCCGCAGAGGTCGAGACCACGACCGGCACCGTCGTGCACGTCTTCACAACCGGCACCATGGTCCAGGTGTTCCTGCTCGCTCGCAGCCTACCGGCGGAGACCTGGAGCGGGAGTGGACCAGTCGAGCAACCTTGACTGGAACGGTGGGGCAGCCGCCCTCGGCTGATGGCCAGCCAAGGGCGGCTGCCCCACACGCGGGTTTCCCCGGGGCGGCCGTCCCCGGAAAGCAGCCGAGTGAGCCCATCGTGGGCCGGCTCAAGGCGTTTTCGATTGTCACCCGGCTGTTGCAATTCAAGGACCTGTTCGCGCCGAAGAGTGGACGGACCGGCCGCGCGGACGATTTTTTCCAACGCTTGTTGCCTTTTTCTCGGGCTTCGGCCGGTGACGAGCCGACCTTTTTTCGTCTTTTCCGATTTTATCGCATAATAATCACAATCCTAAGGTAAGTAAGCAGTTACAGCTCGAGGGCGCTTCAGAGCCTGGTGAGGCCAGGGACGGGATGCGTCCCAGTTTGCTAGCGCAAGTTAGAGAATCCTGAGGAGTTACAGAAAGGAGCCGCGTGCTGCCGCTTCGGAGGATATTGGGGCTGTGGTGGTAGGATAGAGAATCCCGGATCAGTTCCGGAGTGGAAATAGGTGGCTCGTCAAGCTAAACTAGACCCCGACGATCGACGCGGGCAATCTCACCGAGGATGATGATGACTCCCGCCTCGCCGGTTTTCCCGCGGCAAGTGAGTGAGGATCTGGAAGCCAGAGCAAGGCTGGGGGGGTTCCCGCATCCGGGATCGAGCACTGTGGCTCGCAAGAAGACACCGAAAGTCCGGGTCAACGTCAAAGCGTCCTTATCTCGTCGATTGAGAGAAATCCGCCAGGAGATCTTTGGCGAGCATGGGGGGCCCGAGTTAGCTCGCCGGCTCGGTCTGCCGGCGCGGACGTGGTACAACTATGAGACCGGGGTCACCGTACCGGCCGAGGTCTTGCTGGGTTTCATCGAGCAGACGGGGGTCAATCCCACCTGGCTGCTCAACGGCGAGGGCCCGAGATACCGTCATCCCCGCGACGATCGGTTGCTCTCGGAGTTGACGCCGATCGAGTTGATCCGGCGCGGGCTGGAAAAGCTGGAGCGATCGTCGAGCGAAGTCGTGGTGATCGCCCCCGAGAACCTTCCCGGCGATGCGACCTCGGAGTTCGTGGCGATCGGACTGTATCCGCTCTCGGCCATCGCCGAACCCGCGTTGGACCCGTCCCGGATCGAGGGACATGTCCTGGCCTATCGGCATTGGCTGCCCAAGCCTTCGGAAACGATCGGGACGCGCTTGACCGACGATTCCATGTATCCGATCTTACCCGCGGGCTCGATCGTGGCTCTGGACCGCTCGGTGACCGACCCGCTCAAGCTGCACGGCCAGATCGTCGGGGCCTGCCCTGGTGGCGTGCCCATGATCCGCTGGCTGGACGTGCACGGCCGGCACATCATCTTGCGGCCCAACCACGGGAGCAAGGAATTCCCCCTGATCCCGATCGAATTCGACGAACGAGTCAGCCAGGTCATCCTCGGTCAGGTGGTCTGGTCGTGGAGCCGGTTCAGCCAGGTCTGAGGCGGCGGCCGGCACCGCCGCACCGATCAGTGCGCCGGGTCGGTCGGCGCGGGAAAGGAAATGCGGCGGACGGCGATCTCCCAGGCGCCCCGGGCCGAGGCGGATTCGGCCAGCCGATCATCGAGTGGGACGACCGGACCGGGATGGCGGCCGGCCAGGTCGGCCGCGTAGAGGGACCGCAAGGGCTGACGGCCACCGACCCAGACGGTCCGCCCCGGGCTGAGGATGGGATGGCGGGCCAGGGCCAGCCCGTCGGCGGCGACACTCGCCCCGATCCAGAAGGAGGCGCGACCCCGCGGGTCAAGGGACCCGGTCAGGGCGGCGATCCGGACCAGGAACGCGGCCCGGCCCGGGCCGTGCCGCGCGACGGCGCGGGCGCCTGCGGCCGCCGCGTCGGGGTCGACGTCCTCGGGCAAGGTCTCGGGCAGGCTGGCGGCCAGGAGCGTCTGATGCGCGGCCGCCTGGAGCAACTCGCCAGCCAAGGTCGTGTAGCTGCGGGTGATCCGGCCGGCGGCGTCGACTTCGACGAGCTTGGTGTGCGAGCCCGGCCAAAGGAACACCGCCTCCTGCCCGGGCCGGATCCGACCGTCCGCGCGCAGCGTGGTGTAGGCACCCCAGGTCTCACATTCCTCGCCGCGCATCACGTCGGCCTCGAACCACCCATCCGGCCCGGCCGCCGCCGGGGTCCGGATGCCCGGCACGACCGAGATCGGCAGCTCGGCGATCTCGGGGATCGTCACGACGACGAGGGCCCGGGCCAGATCGTCGAGTGCCGCCGGTGCCAGCAGATGCGGGACGGCCAGGAGCCCGACCTCCGCCGAGAGCATGCCGGCCGCCACCAGGAACTCGACGCGGACCACCGCGCCGGCGGGCGCTGCCGGGTCGACCGGATGGCGGCGGACCTCCTCGACGACCTCGCGAACCGCCTGGACCAGCCGTCCCCGGTGCGCCGGTCCCGGCGGCGACGGCGTCCTCTCGGCCGGAGGGCTTGCCTGGGGATCGCCGAGCACGGTGTCGCGCACCCCCACCGCGCGCCGCGACGTCGCCAGGACGCGCCCCCCCAGCATCAGCCGGGCCCGGGTGTTGGTTGTGCCCCCGTCCAGGGCGATGGCCCACGTCTGGGCCAGGTCGCGACTCGGTGGCCCGTCCGTCATCATTTTCGCCTTTTTCCTTGCCTTCGTACCGGGCCGGAGCGATCCTGAGGGGCGCAAGGGTGGCGAGCGGCTGGTGGCCCGTGGCCCGTCCCGACGGCTCCGGGCGGCGACGCACTCACGCCGAGTGACACCCCGCTCCACGACGCCACTGATTAAATCACAGCCTTTATGCGAACACCACGCACTGCTGCCTTCGCGCCGAATCCGCTCTGGCAGCGGGCGCGCGAACCGATCTTCTGGCTCGATCCGGCGCTCAAGTTGGTCTGGGTGAACCGGGCCTGGGAAGAACTGACCGGCTACTCGGCCGAGGCGGTGGTGGGTTTGACCTGCCAGGCTCATGCCCCATCGCGTGCCGGGGATCTGACCGATCTGGCCGCGAGCTTCCATCCGCCACCCGAGACGATGGCCGGACAGCCCGCGGGGGGATTGACCCTGATCTTCCACGCCGACGGCGAGCGGCTCTGGCGCCGGGTCGAGTTCTGGCCGTTCCGCGACCAGCAGGACGCCTTGATCGGCCTGCTGGGGACGGTGCGCCCGGCCGATGACGCGCCCAGCGTGCCCGATTCCGCCGACGGGCAGCTCCACTCCGAACTGCTGGCGATCCGGCGGCGGCTCCAGCAGCGCTACGGCCTCGACAACTTGATTGGGTTCGGCCCGGCCCATCGGCGGTTAGTCGAGCAGGTCCGCCTGGCGGCCGGCTCGACGGTGCCCGTGCTGATCGTGGGCGAGCCAGGGACCGGCCGGCGGCAAGTCGCGCGGACCATCCATCAGCTCGGCTCGGGCTGGCAGAGGCCCCTGGTCGCCTTCGACTGTGCCGCCCTGCCGGCGGAGATCCTCGAGCGCGAGCTCTTCGGAGCGACAGACCCGGATGCGCCGGCGATTGGCCCGTCCTCCGCCCAAGGCGCGGCGCGGAAGCCCCGGCTCTCGCTCGGCGACGGTTCGACCCTGCTCATCGACGAGATCCTGAGCCTGCCTCGAGACCTCCAGGCGCGGTTGACCGCGGCGCTCGACGCGCGCGTTCGACTGCTGGCGACCACGACCGCCGAGCCCGACCAGGCCCTCGAGGCGGAGCAATTGCGGCCGGAGCTTTACTACGCCCTGACGACGCTGGTCCTGCGGTTGCAGCCCCTGCGCCATCGCCGCGACCAGCTGCCGGCCCTGGCGCAACACCTGCTCGAACGGGTCAATCAGCGCGGGGGCGCGCAGCGGAGCGGGTTCTCGGCCCAGGCCATCGCGGCGTTGACCGCGTATGACTGGCCGGGGAACCTCACCGAGCTGGCTCGGGTCGTCGAGCACGCCCATGCTCGCGGAGCCGGCCACCCGTTGATCGACCTGGACGACCTGCCCGCGACGATCCGCGGCAACCTGGGAGCCGCCTACGCCCCGCCAGTCCCCCCCAATCCGATCAAACCGCTCGACCAGCTCCTGACCGAGGTGGAGCGGCGCCTGATCGAAACCGCCCTGCGACAGGCGCGGAGTAACAAGTCGCGCGCCGCCGAGATCCTGGGCATCTCCCGGCCCCGCCTCTACCGTCGGATCAAGGAGCTCAACTTACCGGATGATGAGCCGGCCCATGGAGCCGAGCCTCCGTCAGAGGAGGTTTCCAATCCTTGAAGGAACTCGAACCCTCCTAACTCTTGAAGGACTTGATCAGGGCCTGGGTCTGCTCGGCTCGGGGGTCGCCGAGGCGGAGACGGCATACCCAGGCTGTTTCGAGGACCGGGCGCGCTTCTCCCCGGCGGTCCTGTGCGAGGAGCGAGCGGCCCAGAAGGTGGCCCGCCTCGGCGGCGCCCCAGGCGAAGTGGGATTCCGGCGCGGAGGCCAGCCGCAACGCCTCGCCGGCCGATCGCTCGGCGGCGGCCGTCTCATCGGTGTCCAGGAGCAGCTCGGCCTGCACGCACAGGAGCTCGACGTGGTAGAGCCCCAGGCCGCACTGCCGCGCCAGGTGCACGCCCTCGTCCACGGCGCGCTCGGCCACGTGGAGGTCGCAGGCTTTTAGCGCAATCCGGGACCGGACCAGGTGATACAGGCACAAATGCTCCACCGACCCGGAGTGCAGCACCCATCGGGCGGCCTCCTCGAGCCATCGCCGCGTGTTGGCCGGGTCGCTCATCCGGCAGGCCGCCTCCGCCTGCAACAACCGGCAGCGCGACCGGTCGTCCTCCCAGCCGATCATCTCGTAGAGCCGCTCGGGCTCCGAGCTGTGCCAGGCGTCGGCGGTGCGGCCCTGATACAGGAGGAGTTGTGCCCGCGGAAGCACGCAGCCCAGAGGGTCCGGCGGGAGCTGCATCCGGCGACCCATGAGGAACTCGGCGATGGCCGTCCGGGCCGGGTCGCCCTCGCGAGACACCTCGGTCAACCGGCCTTGCAAGAGGCGGATGTCGGCGCGGAAATACGGGAACGGATTCTCCTTGTAGGCGTCTTCGAGCTCGCCGAGTGCGCGGAGGTACCAAGCCCGCGCCCAGCGGTCCGGACAGGGATCGAAGCCGCGGAGGATCCTCAGCCCGCGCGCCATCTCGCCGAGCTTCCAGGCGAGGTGTCGATGGCCCCCGAGCACGTGCACATAGAGGTTCCACGCCTTGTCCGACTGCCCCGCCGCCAGGGCATGCCCGATCGCCTCTTCGGCGATGTCCAACGAAGCTTGGTCGCTCGGCAGACGCTGTCCCGGCCGCTGGACCAGGCTGACGAGCTGTTCGCCGATCAGTTGGTGCCAGAATCCCTGCTCCGTCGCCGTCGCCAGTTGGGCGAAGTAATCGCGCACCGCCGGATGGACGCTCACCGAACCATCGGCCTCACGCAGGACCAGGTGCCGGTCCACCAGGGCGCTGAGGGCCGCACCCAGCCCCGTGGCGTCGACCGCCGCCAGGGGACCGCTCGCCTGCCACTTCTGCTGATAGAGCCGGCACTGCTCGCGAACCCGCCGCAGCGCCCGATGCTTGATGGCAAACCGCTGCAACGCCAGCCGCGCCCGGTAGAACGAACGCATCACATCGGCCGGACTCACGTCCTCGCCCAGGTACTGTGCGGCCTGGCCCCACCCTTCCTTGAGGAACGCCGATTCCAGGGCCGCCGGCGGTTCCTTGTAGGAGTGCAGGGGATGGTTGCGGAGCTCGTTGTACTGAGAGATCCAGGCGCGGAGCGGCACGCGATCCGCCAGCGCGAGCGGCCGCAGCTCCGTCCCGGGGCCGACGTCCTGGTTCGCGTAGAGGCGGATGACTTCCTCGACATCGTCTTCGATGGTCATCTCATGCCGCTGGAGGAGCTCCTCGATTGTCCGGCGGATACCCCGCACGAACCCATCCTCTGGGCCGGCGATCGGCTGCTCCTGCATCGTTTCCGCGACGGTCTCCCGCACCGATTCGGCCAGCTCGCTCGCGAACTCGGGGGGAAAGTTGCCGGGGATGGCGATCTGCCGGAGGCCGGTCTCGAGATCGCGAGCCGTCCGAACCCGCACCGCCGGAGTACAGAGGAATAACCGGACGATCTGCTCGATCGGGATGCTCCGCTGGAGGAGGCAGAGGCGGCTGAGCAAGGCCAGCTCGGCCGGCGGCAAGTGCGCCTGGTAGGCATCCAGCAGCCGGGCGAGCCGAAGCGCCTGCCGGTCGTGGCGGGGTGACGTGATCGGGGGGGCCTCGGGTGCCCGCCGCGGATCGCCGCCCAGGAACTGGCCGATCAGCCCCCCGAGATGGTCCAGCGTCAAGGCGTGGGCGCCGTACGATTCGACCAGCTCCGCCAGCGTGGCGTCGTCGCCCCGGACCCCGTGCCGGCGGAGCAAGGCCAGCGCCGCGGGAGGGCTGAGGCCCTCGACGGAAAGGTGCCGATACCCACGGTCGCGGAACGGCTCGAGGTCGGTCAGGGGGAACCGGCTGGTAACCAGGGCGGTCGTCCGGCCCGCGCCTTCGGCGATCCGGGTCAGGAGTCCTCGCAGCAGTGGATCCTCGATCTGCCCGAAAGGACCCGGACCCTGGCTCTCCTGACGCTGGACGCGCTCCAGGCCGTCGAGCACCAGGAGGTGGGGACCGCCGGCCATCAGGGCCTCGCGCAGCAGGTGCAGCAGCCCGGCCCCCTTGGCCGGAGCCGTCGACAGCTCACCCCGCGCGAAGTAATTGTAGGCCTGGTTCAAGAAAAAACCGGAGTCGGGCTCCTGGTAGAAGCTCCAGACGAAGAGCCCCCCGGGGCGCGCGGGATGCTCCGGCCGGCACAACTCGTCGAGGAACCGGGCCGCGATCGCGGTCTTGCCCGCGCCCCCCAGTCCCACCAGGGCGACCACGCCCCGGAAAGGGGCGCCACACGAGGCGCGCAGCTCGTCCAGCTCCGCCTCTCTCCCCACGAATTGAGGAGCCGGCGGCAGCGGATGAACGACGCGATGAGCAGGCGGATGTGACGCCATGGTCCAGCCGGGATCCGGGAGATTCGTCAAGGCCGCGGGTCTGCGGCCCACCCCCTCGTGCCTCCTCTCCTGAGCCGCTCTCCCATGACATGCATCATCGACCCGGCCGGGGGTCTCGTCAAGATGGGGGGATTCTTCGGTCCGGGGGACGACCTCGAGTCCTGCACCTCAAGATGTTTTCAGCCGGGACGAGCCTGGTTAGAATCGGCGTTGTCCCGAAAGGACCTCCACGGGGGCGGAATTCCGACCCGAGAGTGGCGATGCCGTACTATGAATTCGTCTGGACAGAGGAGATTGCCGATCACCTGGCGGAGCATGGGGTCACCCAGGAGGATTTTGAAGAAGTGGTCTCGAACCCCGACCGGCTTGGCGTGAGTCGTTCTTCGGGACGCCCCTGTTGTTGGGGCGAGACCGCGGCCGGCCGCCGGGTGTTCTGCGTCTACGAGTGTCTGGATGACCTCACGATTATCCCTGTCACGGCCTACGAAGAGTCGGACCGAGCCACACCACCAAACACTCCCCGCGGCGGGGACCAGAACGCCGCATGGTGAACGATGGCCACGACTAAGGACATCCCGGTCGCCTTGCTGGAACAACTGCGGCGGGATCGGGAGAAAATCGCCGCCGAGTTGCCTGAGTTGATGGAGCGCGGTCGGCTGCTCGACGAGGCGGCTGCTGAGAACTCACTCTCGGGACACCTGCGCAGAGCCATTCACCGCAGTGGACGGCCCTTGAAGAAGATCGCCGCCGAGGTCGGCATCGACGTCTTCGTGCTCTGTGACTTTCTCGAGGGTACACGCACGCTGAGGTCTGACGTACTGGATCGACTGGCCCAAGCCGTCGCGGCGACGATCCAGATGAAACCGGCACCGCCGCAGCGGCCGGAGTCGCCAACGGCCGAAAGAAAGGCGGGAAAGCAGGGACGGAAACCAACCGGAGCGAACAGGCAAAAACGGGTCGGAAAACATGACTGAGGTGACCTACGGCCAGTTGGACAAAGTGTTGCGTGCCTTGGGTTTCTCCTGCCGGAGAGTCACCTTGCAAACCCGGGCCCGCGTCTACGAGCAGCAAGAAACCGGAGCGGTCATCATCTTAGCGGCGGTCCCGGCACGTAAGCGGGCGTTGCCGCACCACCTAGCCGCCGTGCAGGGCACTCTGAAGGAGTACGGCATCGCCGACCCCCTGGACCTTGCTGCGCAGTTGCAGCATGCGAGCTAACCCGGGCCTTCGGCATTCGCACGGCCCGACAAACCGTGAACCGACGAGCAATTGCCCGGATGCGGGGGTTGAAGCGGGCGGCACGGAACAGTGCGCGATGGGAGGTCGTAGGATGAACGGGATCACTTACCGCGAGCTGGACAGGGTCTTACGGTCGCTGGGCCTCACCTGCCGGGTGCTCCAGCAGGAACCGGCGGCTCGGTGGTACGAGCATCCGGAAACGGGCGCGATCGTCTCGCTTCCGCTCCTACCGGAAGACGAGCCGGTATTCCCGAACCACCTCGCGGCTGTACGAGCGACCCTCGATATTTACGGGATCGCTGATCCCCGGGAGCTGGCAGCGGAATTGCAGAAGACAAGCTAACGCTCCGCAACAGCCAGCGGCGCTGCCTCCTGCCGATGGCGCCGGAGCCAGGTCACGATGCAATCGGCGCCCCGATCCGAGGCGCCCGGTTGAGCAACGCGCCGCCGTAATGTCTCCAGCGACCTCGTTGCCCGCTCCCGCGCTTCCGAGTCGTCGAGCCAGGCCAGCGCCCAGCGGACCAGCTCGCCCGAGACGTCGCGCCAGGTCAAATACTCGGGAAACACTTCCTCCTCAGCCAGGAGATTGACCAGGCTGATGTACCGGGCCTTGATAAACGGCCGCGCCACCCAGAGGTCGAACCGCTTGACCTTGTACAGCACCACGGTCGGCAGGGCCTCGACCATCAGCTCCAGCCCGACGGAGCCCGAGACGGCCCAGGCGACCCGCGCCAGGCGGATCAGCTCGGGCGTGCGCCCGGCATGGACCTCGATCGGCGCTGGGGAAGGCCGGCCCTCCCCGTCGCTCGACTCGGCGATCATTCTCTCGACCATCGCCCGGTGGCGATCGTGCAGGCAGGCGACGGCGAAGCGGACGTCAGGACGCTGCCGCGCCAGGGCCTTCGCCGCCCGGAGCATGTCCGGGAAATTCCGCAGCACTTCCTGGGTGCGCGAGCCGGGCAGGATCGTCACCAGCGGCCCGGGACGGCGGTGATGCTCGGCCAGGAAGCCCGCGTCCAGCGGCCGGTCGGCCAGCTCATCGAAATAGGGATGACCGACATGGACGGCGGCGGGGACGCCCCGCGCCTGATACCACGCCGGCTCAAACGGCAGGCTGCACAGGACCTGGTCGACGTACTTGCGGACCTTCCGGACTCGCCAGCCGGCCCAGGCCCAGAGCTGGGGGGGCACGAAGTAGAACACCGGAATGCCCCGCGCCTTGGCGCGGCGCGCCAGCCACCAGTGCAGACCCGGGTAATCGACCAGGACCACGGCATCCGGCGGCTCGTCGCGGAAATAACGATCGGCCAGGAAGATGAGCCGGACGAACGTGAACAGGTTCAGCAGGACGTGTAGGAACCACATGACCGCCAGGTCGGCCAGCGGATACAGCAGGCGCGCGCCGGCCTCCGCCATCCGCGCCCCGCCGAAGCCGGTGAAGTCCGCGTCGGGCAACCGCTTCTGAAGCGATCGGATCAGGTTGGCGGCGTGCAGGTCGCCGCTGGGCTCCCCGGCCGAGATGAAGATCCGCATGAGAGAGGACTCGCTTCCTTGCCTGGTGCCCCATCGGCTCTCCAACCGATCCCGATCCCTGCCACGATCGAAGCTGAGCCTATCAGACCGGAGGCGGCCTGAGAAGGCAAGTCCCTGGCTCCGGCCGGCAAAGACCCTCCCGGCATCAGCGTCCGCGAGCCCCGCGAAGCTTACCTGGATTGTCGGCGCGGAGCATCCGGACTCCCTGGAGTCCCGATCGCCGATCCGCGGTGATCTTCCTGCCGAGGGCCGGCCGATAGCCAGAAACAAGGAGGGGACCTCCTGAGCCAGTCCCTTGTCTTCGGCTCCGGTGGAATCGATTGGAGGAGTTTCGCCCATGCGAACGCACCGCGCCGCCCGACCCCGGCTGGAGTCGATGGAAGTTCGACTGTTCCCGAGTTCCCTGGGTGCCGCTCTTCCGGCGGCGCAGGTCCTTGCGGACCGCGCCGCGCGGCTGGAGTCCCACGCCGCCCATGAGGCAGCGGCCCACGCCACCCAGTCCCACGCCGCCACGCGGCAGCACCACGCGGTCAAACAGGGCAAGGCCAGCCATCACACCGCGTCGAAACCGAGTCAGCAGAACAACAACGTCTTCTCCAACTTCTTCCAGTCGATCTTCGGCAGTGCGGTGCCGAAGCTCTGACCCCTTGCCAGCACGGGGCGCAGTCGAGCATGATGGCGGAGCGGATGGGTCCCGCCCCGTGTCGTGATCGTGGTCCCTCGACGGCCCACTGCCTCCAGCCGGCTGCCACCGATGATTCCGACCAGCCTGAAGCGGAGCGGTGCCTGCGCCTTGGTTGTGACAGGGTATTTCGTGTCGATGACCATTGACGCCGGTGAGCCGGCGGAGCCCCGGCCAACTCCCGGGCTGCGCTTCGAGGTGAGGCTGGTGGGACCCGGCGCAGCCGCGGGTGCTGGCGATCCAGCTCCGCCGGGCTGGCCCCGCGGCGCCCGCCTGCTGGTGGTGCTGGCGCCGCCCGGGACCCGGGAGCCTCGCCTGGCCCTCGGGCGGCCGGGCCAGGAACCCCCGCCTCTGCTCGGTCGGGACGTCGACGGCCTGGCGCCCGGTGCCGCGGCGGTCGTCGACTCCCGCTCGGCGAGCTTCCCCCTGGAAAACCTGGGTAGGGTCCAACCCGGGCTCTCCGCGGTCCAGGCCCTCCTCCATACCAACCGCGACTTGAACGTTCCCAACGCGCCTGGGGACCTGTACAGCCCCGTGCAGACCGTCCGGGTCGACCCGGCCCGCGGCGAACCCGTCGAGCTGGTGCTGTCGCAATCGGTGCCCGAGGAGAGCCTGCCCGCCGACTCGGAGCTGGTCAAACATATCAAGATCCGCTCGCGGCACCTGAGCGACTTCCACGGCCGGCCGATCGACCTCCGCGCCGGCGTGATCTTGCCCCGGGACTTCGCGCGCGAGAACGGCCGGCGCTACCCGGTGCGCGTCCACATCGGGGGCTACGGGACGCGGTACACCCAGGTCGGCAACCTGATGGCCGCCGGCACGGGATTCCACGCCGCCTGGATGGCCGACGATGCCCCGCGGATGATCCTCATCCACCTCGACGGCGCCGGGCCGCTGGGCGATCCTTACCAGGTCGACTCGGCCAACCACGGCCCGTATGGCGCGGCGGTCACCCGGGAGCTGATCCCGCACGTGGAGGCGCACTTCCGCGGCATCGGCCGGGGCGCGGCCCGCGTCGTGGACGGCGGCTCGACCGGCGGCTGGGTCGCTTTGGCCCTCCAAGTCTTCTACCCCGATTTCTTCAACGGTGCCTGGGCGTTCTGCCCGGACAGCGTGGACTTCCGCAGCTTGCAACTGGTCAACATCTACGACGACGACAACGCCTATGTCAACCGGCACGGTTTCGAGCGGCCGGCGGCGCGCGATGTCTCGGGCGCGGTCCGCTTCACGATGCGGCGCGAATGCCGGCTGGAGAACGTGCTGGGACTGGGTGACTCCTACACGCGCTCGGGCGCCCAATGGGGCGCCTGGAATGCGACCTACGGTCCCCGCGGCGCCGATGGCCGTCCCGTCCCCCTCTGGGATCCGCGTACCGGCCAGATTGACCACAAGGTCGCCGAGCATTGGAAGTCCTACGACCTCCGCCGTGTCCTCGAGGCCAACTGGCCTAAGCTCGGTCCCAGGCTCCGGGGGAAGCTGCATATCTGGGTCGGCGATGCCGACGATTTCTTCCTCAACGACGCCGTGCACCGCCTGGACGCCTTCCTGTCGCACGCCCAGCCCCCCTACGAGGGCACGATCACCTATGGTCCGGGACAGGGCCACTGCTGGATCGGCATCGCCCAGCGTGAGATGATGAAGCAGATGGCCCGGCGCCTGGCCGCGGAGCCGCGGTCACGTTCGACCCGGGATTGAGTGATCGAGATCGCCATCGCCGAGAACTCCTTCTGTTTCAGGATCCATCCACCATGCTCGGCCATCCCAAGCGCCCATCGATCGTCTCCGTCTGCGCGTTCCCTGTGGCCCTGGTCGCCACCGCCTTCTTCGGTCCGTCCGTCTTCGCGCAACGAACGGACGCCAACTACGACGAAAGCAAGGTGGGACAATACCACCTGCCCGATCCGCTCGTGACGTCCGGCGGCCGCAAGGTCACGACGAGCGCGGAGTGGTTCCAGGAGCGGCGTCCCGAGCTGTTGCGGCTGTTCCAGACCGAGGTCTACGGCCGGGTCCCGGAGCCGCGCCGGCCCATCCGGCCAGTATTCCGGGTCCACTCGGAGGACAAAAACGCCCTGGGCGGGACCGCCATCCGGCGCGAGGTCACGATCGCGTTCTCGGATCAGCCCGACGGACCGCACCTGGACCTCCTGATCTACCTGCCGGGGTGGGCCAGCCCCTCCCGGCGCGTGCCGGCGTTCCTCGGGCTCAACTTCAACGGCAACCAGGCGATCCACCGCGACCCGGGGATCACGCTCTCGCGGCAGTGGATGCGGAACGACGCCAGGAAGGGCATCACCGGCCACCGGGCCACCGAGGCGACGCGCGGCTCGGATTCCTCGAGCTGGGCGGTCGAGCGGATCCTCGCGCGCGGCTATGCCCTGGCCACGGCCTATTACGGCGACCTCGACCCGGACCACGACGACGGGTTCCAGAATGGGATCCATCCGCTCTTCTACCGGCCCGGTCAGACCCGGCCCGCGGCCGACGAGTGGGGCGCGATCGGTGCCTGGGCCTGGGGTCTGAGTCGCGCGCTGGACTACCTCGAGACCGCGCCCGAGGTCCTTGCCAGGCAGGTCGTCGTCATGGGCCACTCGCGGCTGGGGAAGACGGCCCTGTGGGCCGGTGCGCAGGACCCGCGGTTCGCCGTCGTGATCTCCAACAACTCGGGCGCCGGCGGCGCGGCCCTGTCGCGCCGGATCTTCGGCGAGACCGTCGCGCACCTCAACACGTCCTTCCCGCACTGGTTCTGCGCCAACTTCCACAGGTTCTCCAACCACGAGGATCTCCTGCCGGTCGACCAGCACGAGCTGATTGCCCTGATCGCGCCGCGCCCCGTGCTGGTCTCCTCGGCGGAGGAAGACCTCTGGGCCGACCCCAAGGGGGAGTTCCTGGCCACGCTGGCCGCCGATCCGGTCTACCGCCTGCTGGGCACCGATGGCCTGGCCGTGACCGAGATGCCCAGACCGGCGCCGGATCGCCTGATCCAGAGCACCATCGGCTACCGCATCCGGCCGGGGAAGCACGATGTGACCGTGGACGATTGGGACGCCTTCCTGAGTTTCGCCGACCATCATCTGGGGCGAGAGAACCGGTAGGGCCCGGCCCCTTAACCCGAAACTCGGATTGTGACTAGGTCAACAGAAAAACGCCCTGGGTAGGAGCTGTATGCCGTAGCTCCGCACGTCCGGATCTGCGCGGGGGACGCCCGCAAGGGCGTTCCCTACCGCGCCCCTTGGAAGCCAAGCGATCCGTCTATAGACCATCCTTGTTCGCATGCGACCTGCTTTCCGCACATCACGCGCGGAATCTCTTCGAATTTCCGTGGGTGCCCAGAAGGATCTCCGCGCGGAAGGCCGCATCCTCGCCCCGAGTGTGGGGCAGGACGTTCAAGAATCGGCCGCCGTGCCGATGGATGTAGGCCATGTTCTCGGCGGTGGCCAGCTTGCAGTCCGCGACAGACAGGAACTCGCGGCGGCCGGTCAGCTTGCAGAGCAGATCCCAGGTGGCGCGGTGCGAGCGGTCGTCGGTGGCGTTGCCGCTCTGGACGCGGAACTGCACGGGCACGGCGCCATCGCGCCTGACCGTGAGGATGTAGAGCAGTTGCTTGAGGTCGGGGCGTTGGTCCTTGTTGTGTCCCCAGGTGACGGCCAGCCGCCGCCGGCCCCGCAGGGTCCGCTCCCGCTCGGCGGTCTCATAATCACCGTGCAAGGCGATGGTGGTCGAGTCGTTGTGCAACTCGTCCAGATCGACGGCGAACTCGCGGACCGCGTGGACAAGGACCGCCAAGGCCAAGGTGGGGATGTCGGCGTCGAAGAGGCGGTCGAGGCAGCGACCGACGCGATCGTCGTTGAGCGAGGGCAACTGGGCACGGCACAACCCGAGGAGTTCGGGGACGTGCCGTGCGGCCCACTCGCCGATGCCGTAGAGGGGCTCGCGGCCGACCAGCAGGTTCTTGAGCAGGAGTAACAGCCCGGTGGCCGTGGCGATGCGGCAGCGCCGGTCCTCGTGCGGGAGGTGGTCGCGGAGGATGGACTGGAGGCGGAGCCGGTCGAAGAAGCGGTCGAGGATCGGCAGGGCACCGATGGTGTAGGAGTCGAGGGTGCGACCTGCGGCGCGGGCGGTCCGGCCGGGCCGGAGCGGTGGCGGGGTCGGCTTGCTGGGGCGTGCGGGTGGCTGATCCACGGGAGTTCCCCCGATGCAGACTGGCCTCGATGGTAGGTGGGGGCCAGCGGCTCGCCGGCCCCGCCGCCATGATCGCGGTGAAGCAGAGAAGCTCAAGAGGAGAAATTTCTGAAAAGGACTTATGTCGATGGCCTTGACGTAAGTCGAGCGGCCCACGATTTACGTCAAGGGGGTTGTCGTAAGAAACTATCCGAGAACCGCCATAACGGCCCGGAACCTGCTTGAGTTCCG
The DNA here is from genome assembly GCA_021324445.1 of Isosphaeraceae bacterium. Lineage (GTDB taxonomy): Bacteria > Planctomycetota > Planctomycetia > Isosphaerales > Isosphaeraceae > JAJPJC01. The sequence goes on along the minus strand of JAJPJC010000187.1, from coordinate 204 downwards.
TCTGGAGGGGCGTCACGGAAAGGAGGGTCCCGGCATGACCAAGACCCAGCGCAAGCCCCAGCGGAAGCCCAGGCCCAAGCCGTTGGGGACCATCTGAGAGGTCCCGGATGCCTTGTGGGAGACGATCCTTCCCATCCTGCTGGAGTTCTGGCCCAGGAAGCCGACCGGGCGGCGGCACGCCGACTGGCGGGCGGCGCTCAACGG
>JAJPJC010000064.1 GCA_021324445.1 Isosphaeraceae bacterium | reverse complement strand
TGCTGGTCACGACCGACGGCCTCCGCTGGCAGGAGGTCTTCGGCGGCGCCGATCGGGCGCTGCTGAACCGTGAGAAGGGTGGCGTGGTCGACCTGCTGGCCCTGAGTACGGCCTTCAATCGCGACACGCCCGAGGAGCGCCGCGAAGCTCTCATGCCCTTCTTCTGGCGCACGATCGCCCGCCAGGGGCAGGTCTTCGGCAACGCCGAGGCCGGCGAGACTGTCAAGGTCACCAACGGCCGGAATTTCTCCTATCCCGGCTACAACGAGCTCTTCACCGGCTGGGCGGATCCCCGGATCGACAGCAACAACAAGGTGCCCAACCAGAATGTTTCGGTCCTGGAATGGCTCAACCGCCAGGCGGACTTCCGCGGCCGGGTCGCCGCGTTCGGCTCGTGGGAGGTCTTCCCGTACATCCTCAACCGCTTCCGGAGCAAGATCCGGGTGGTCGCCGCCTGGGAGCGCCAGACCGGCCGGAATCTCTCGCCCGAGGAGCGGATGATCGCCCAACTGAAGGCGGACACCACGCGTCTGTGGCCGGAGTGTTGCTTCGACGTGTTCACCTTCCGCTCGGCGCTGGCGTATCTCAAGCGGAAGCAGCCGCGCGTCCTCTACATCGGCCTGGGGGAGACCGACGAGTGGGGTCACGCCGGGCGGTATGACCACTACCTGGAGGCGGCCCATCGGGTTGACGGCTATCTGAAGACTCTGTGGGAGACGGTCCAGTCGATCCCGCAGTACCGCGACTCGACCACCTTGATCGTCACGACCGACCACGGCCGGGGCGATGCGCCGGTGGAATGGAAGAGCCATGGCCAGAAGATCAAGGGATCGGAACGGATCTGGATGGCCGTGATGGGCCCGGACACCCCCGCCCGGCGGCGCGAAGAGGGCACCCCGCTGGTGAAGCTGACCCAGAGCCAGGTCGCCGCGACCGTCGCCGCCGTCCTCGGGCAGGATTACCGCGCCTTCGAGCCGCGGGCCGCCCCGCCGATCGCCAGCGTCCTCCCCGAGGACGTGCAGGCCCAATGAGGTGAGGAGACGATCGGGCCGTGCTGCGTGAGCTCTCGGTGCAGAACCTGGCACTGATCGAAGATGTGCACGTCGAGCTGGAAGACGGCTACTGCGCCTGGACGGGTGAGACCGGGGCGGGGAAGAGTTTGCTCCTGACGGCGCTGGGCCTGGTCCTGGGCGGCAAAGCCTCGGCCGAGATGATCCGCCCGGACAAGGCGGAAGCGCGTGCCGCGGCGGTCTTCCAGGTGGCCGAGCCGCGCCTGCGGGCGGAGGTCGAGGCGATCCTGGGCGGGGCGCTCGATGAGGACGCGCTGATCATCACCCGGCGGGTCTCGGCACAGGGGCGAGGTGGTGCGACGGTCAACGGCCTGCCGGTGACGATCACCACGCTCCAGAAGCTGGGGGAGCGCCTGGTGGACATTCACGGCCAGCATGAGGGGCGGGCCTTGCTCGATCCGGACCAGCAGCGCGAGCTGCTGGACGCCTACGGGGGGCTGGCCGATCGGGTCCAGGCGTACCAGGCGGCCCGGCGCAGACACGAGGCGCTGCGGCGCCAGCGGCAGGAGCTGATCGATTCGGCCGAGGCGCGGCGGCGCGAACGCGCCCTGCTGGAATTCGAGCGCGACGAGCTGGCCGGTGCCGATCCCCGGCGGGGCGAGTCCGAGGAACTGACACGCGAGGCCCAGCGCCTGCTGCACGCCGACCAGCTCCGCACCGCCGCCGCGGAGGGCTACGCCCTATTATACGAGGCGGACCGCTCGGCGCAGGGGCTGCTCACACGGGTCGCGCGGACGCTGGAGCCACTGGCCGAGGCCGTGCCCGAGCTGGCCGAGGCCGCCGCCACGCTCGAGCGACTGGCCGAGGAGACCCGGGAGGTCGCCTTCAGCCTCCGCGATCGGGGACAGGGCTTCGACGACGACCCGGCGCGGCTGGAGGACATCGAGGCCCGGCTGGCGCTGTACCGCCGCCTGGCCGCGCGGTTCCGATGCACGCCCGACGAGCTGGTCGACCGCCGCGCCGCGACCGAGGCCCAACTGGCCGCCCTCGATCGCCAGGACGCCGACCTGCTGGCCCTGGATGAGCCGTTGGCCGCGGCCTGGAGCACGCTCAAGCAGGCCGCCGCCCAGCTCACCACCGCGCGGCGCACGGTCGCCAAGACCTTCACCCGGTCGATCCAGGGCCGCTTCAAGTCGTTGGGCCTGGAGGGGGCCCGGCTGAGTGTCGCCGTCGAGGCCCGCGAGCTGGGCGAGGACCCCACCGCCGCCCCACCGCCGGAATCGGGTGCCGATCGCCTCGAGCTGCTCTTCTCGGCCAATCCCGGCGAGGAGCCCCGCCCGTTGCGCAAGATTGTCTCCGGCGGCGAGCTGTCCCGGGTCACGCTGGCCGCCAAGACCGTGCTGGCCACAGTCGATCGCGTTCCCACCCTGGTCTTCGACGAGATCGATGCCGGGGTCGGCGGCCGGCTGGGCGCGGCGCTGGGCCAGACCCTGGCCCAGCTGGGTCGACATCACCAGGTGATCTGCGTGACCCACCTGCCCCAGATGGCCAGCTATGCCCGGCGCCAGTGGGTGATCCGCAAGCGGGTCGAACGCGGCCGGTCCCGCACCACCATTGCCCCCCTGGATGACGCCGAACGGGTCGAGGAGCTGGCCGCCATGCTCCGGGGCGAGTCCGCGGCCGAAGGCACCCGCCAGGAAGCCCTCGCCATGCTCGCCGAGGCGCAGAGCCGGCAGTCGTCCCGAGCGCGGGGATCCTGCCGCCGGGGCCGATCCGCTGGCTAAGATCGGCCCGGGATCAACCTCAAGGGTACCCTCGGCTGCCTCTTCCTCTCCTCTGTGGGGCTCACCTCGAGCCCAGGACTTGTTTCCCAAGTCCGGGGTCGGCTCCCATTCGCGGGCCTCGAGCGGGTCAGACTCCTTTCCGCGAGACACACATGCAAAGCTCCTTTCATCGAGCCGCACATGCAACATTGAAGAGCTTGGTTCCGGCGTGCTCCAGGTCGCACCCTTGCAGGCGCTTGGCGGGGAATCATCGGCGTTTCGCGCCGCAACAGAACTTATACTTTTCTCCGCTGCCGCAGGGACACGGTGCGTAGCGATCGGTGCCGGGATACTTTTCGCCAGGCGCTACCTTTCTCGTGTGGGCCTGCGGGGTTGAGGAACTCGGCGCCGAGTCACCGAAACTCAGCCGGCGCATCCCGGGGAACATCGCCTCATGTCGTCGGATCATCGGGACGATGATGGCCTGGCGAAATTCGGCGAATTCCGCGTCCTCCATTCCGAGTTTTTGCCGCATTTCGTCGAGCATCGTGTCCCGCTGGTCGTCCGGCAACAGTGCGAGGTTGTAGCAGAGCTGGCTGATCGCGAGTGCCTTGTTCAACTGCTCCTGTGAACCATCGGTCTGATCGAGCAGCGGCTGCGCATAGGCCACGAACGCTTCGGCGATGGCACCCATGTTCAAGCTCCCCCGCCTGGTTGCACCCGATGATCGTCGAACTCCGGCAAGAAGGCCTCTACTCAGCCTGTCAGGGAGTTGCCGTGCCAGGGCGTGCGACCCGATTCATTCTAACGCGACGTGGATCTGAAGTGAACGGGGAGACCTGGGCACCTGCGCGCGGCGGTCGGATCGCGCGGAGCCATCACGGGTCGATCGACTTCGGTCGTATTGGACCGTGGCGCCCGATCAGCCGCCCGCGGCATCAGGTGATCCGCAACACGCGGCAGGCCTCCTCGTAGCCCCCTGTCGCCAGAGGGGGTCTGTTCCCAGGCGGACCCAGGCCTTGTCTCTCAAGTCCGGCTTTGGCTAACATTTGTGAAACAATCCCCAGGATCTGGCTCGGGAGGTGTTTCGATGAGAGCCCAGTCCACTCGCCGGACGTTCCTTGGTGCCGCGGGCACGAGTCTGCTGGTCCTTCCGGCGCATCCGGGTCGTGCGGCGCCGAGCGAACGGGTGCGGGTCGCGGTGATCGGGTTGCGCAGTCGCGGGTTCGACCACGCCCAGTTGTTCGCCCACGACCCGGGCGCGGAGGTTGTGGCGGTCTGCGACGTCGACGACGCGATGTTCGCCAAGCCGGTCAAGGCGGTGCAGTCGGCCACCGGCAAGGCGCCCCGGACGGAGAAGGATTTCCGGCGGCTGCTGGACGACCCGACGATCGATGCCGTGACGATCGCCACGCCCGACCACTGGCACGGCTTGATGACGGTCCTGGCCTGCCAGGCGGGGAAGGACGTCTACGTCGAGAAACCCGCCAGCCACAACGTGGCGGAGGGGCGAGCCATGGTCGAGGCCGCGCGGAAATACCAGCGCGTCGTCCAGCTCGGGACCCAGCAACGGAGCACGCGGTCGACCGCCGAGGCGATCGAACGCGTCCAGGGGGGAGCCATCGGCAAGGTCGGCATGGCCCGCGCCTGGATCCATCAAAAACGCGTCAATATCGGTCATGGCCAGCCCGGTCCGGTCCCCGCCGGCGTCGATTACGCGATGTGGCAGGGGCCCGCCCCCGACCGTCCCTTCTACCCGAATCGCTTCCATTACAACTGGCACTGGTTCTGGCACTGGGGTACCGGCGAGCTGGGGAACAACGGCATCCACGCGGTCGACGTCGCGCGCTGGGGGCTGGGCGTCGAGGCCCCGCTGGCCGTCAGCTCCGGCGGCGGCAAGTACGTCTTCGACGACGACCAGGAGGTCCCCGACACGCAGATCACGACCTGGGAGTTCCCTGGTGCCTGCCTGGTCTGGGAACATCGGATGTGGTCCAAGCATCCCGAGGAAGGCCTGGGCTTCGGCATCGCCTTCTACGGGGACAAGGGGACGCTGATCGTCGGCGACAAGGGCTGGCATATCGAGGAAGGCGACGGCTCCCACTCCCAGGGCCCTCGCAGCCACGACGGCCAGGCCCGGCACGTCCGCAACTTCCTCGACTGCGTCAAGAGCCGGGAACGCCCCGTCGCCGACATCGAGATCGGCCACCTCAGCACCCGGCTCTGCCACCTGGGGAATATCGCCTTCCGCGTGGGGAAGAAGCTCACCTTCGACGCCACCCGAGAAGCGTTCCACGACCCGCAGGCCAACGCCCTGCTCTCGCGGGAATACAGCCGCCGGTTCGAAATGCCCTCACAGGTATGACCTACATTCTTGCCGAGACCCCCCATGCAACTAAGCCCGATCGGCCTGCCGGTGGACGAGCTGGACACGCCGGCCCTGCTGCTCGACCTGGATCGCCTCCAGCACAATATCGACCGGATGTCGGGCCATTTCCGGGAGCGGGGCGTGGCGTGGCGCCCGCACGCCAAGGCCTACAAGTGCCCGGCGATCGCGCACCTGCTGCGCCGCGCCGGCGCGATCGGGGTGACTGTGGCGAAGGTCTCCGAGGCCGAAGTGATGGCGGCAGGGGGCATCGACGACATCCTGATCGCGCACCTGGTGGTCGGTTCCAGCAAGGTCGCGCGGCTGGCGGCGCTCCAGCGTCAAGCCGACGTCAAGGTCACCGTGGACCACCCCGACCACGTCAACCCCCTGGGCCGGGCCGCGGTCGGGGCCGGAACCACCATCGGCGTCCTGGTGGACGTCGACCTGGGGATGCACCGCACCGGCGTGGCCTCGGCCCAGGCCGCCGTCGCACTGGCGCGCCGGGTCTCGTCCACCCCAGGACTGCGGTTCGATGGGCTGATGGGCTACGAGGGCCATACGCTGTTCATTGCCGACGCGGCGGAGAAGCGCGCGGCCATCGCCGCGGCGATCGGCCGGTTGCTCGAGACCCGCGACACCGTCGAGGCCGCGGGATGCTCCTGCCGCATCCTCTCGGCGGGCGGTTCCGGCTCGTACCAGTACACCGCCGATATCCGCGGGATCACCGAGATCCAGGCCGGCGGCGGCATCTTTGCCTGCCAGTATTACACCCAGCTTTGCCAGGTCACCGGCCACCTGCCCTCCATATCCCTCCTGGCCACCGTCGTCAGCCGGCCCGCCCCGGATCGCGCGATCCTCGACATCGGTCAGAAGTCGGCTAGTCAGTACCGAACTCCCCCGGTCCTCCGAGATTATCCCGATTGCCCAGTCCTGGGCCTCTCCGCAGAACACGCCACCGTGAGCGTCTCCCCGGCAGTTGACCTGGCGATCGGAGAAAAAGTGCATGTCATTCCCGGCTATAGCGATTTTACTTTCGTACTCCACGACCGAGTCCTGGGCCACCGTCGCGGGGTCGTGGAGTCGGTCTGGAATCTCCTGGGACGCGGACAATTGCAATAGCGGGTGGGCCAGCCCTCTCCTGTGAGGCAGCCGCCCCCGGCCGCCCTGCCCTCGGCTGGCACAAGCAGCCGGTGGCGGCTGCCACCCAACACCCCTCCCAATCTCGCCCTCTAGCCGATTGATTGGGTGGATGGTATAATTGATGAGGGGATTGGGCAGCGTTTTGCTCTCCAACGCGGTTGGCGATTCGAGTAAGTTGGCGCGGAGGCTGCCTTGAGGTGATGGCGTGGGAGGCGGAGCGTCCTATATTGGGAATAGGGTCCGTAAACGCGGGTTGAGCGGCTCACGGAGTCGTGGGACCGTCGATCGGAATGGCCTCGACGAACGTATTTGGATAGCGATTGTGGGCGTTCCTGATGGGGATGGCAATAAGGAAAGAGTGACAGCTCTCCAGGGTCGGGGACATCGTGAGGGAGGTCGTGGGCTTGGCTGGGGGTGGGGAGAAGAAGACCCGGGTGCGGCGTGATTATCGCCCGACGGTGGAAGGACTTGAGGCGTTGCGGCTGCTTTCGACGGCGGCGCAGGCCCATCTCCTGCCGGGGATGATCGCGGAGCGCGACCTGCTGACCGATCCGCTCCAGGAACCGCGGCCCGTCGGTGAGGATGGCACTTCGACCGCCGTCTCGAGTGCCACCTGGGATGCGGCCCTGGGTCACGCGCGCCTGGCCGAGTTTCTGAGCCATCCCGAGGCGGTCGCCACCGCCACCGCCGCAACTCCCACGACGACACCCGACTCCCGGGCGATTTCCTCGGGTCTGACGCAGTTGAACAAGTATCTGACCCGGACGTGGTATCGCGCGGGCATCCCCGCCCAGCTCCACGACGACAGCTCGCAGGCAGTCTATGCGACCCTGCTCCAGGTCCTGGGCCGGACCCAATTTGACAGCCTGGTGGGCGAGGTGGGGCACTGGGGGATCCGGGACGTCTTCAGCCGCGAGACCTCGGAGGGAGTCACCTTCTTCCGCGCCGTGGACATGGTGAAGAAGCGGATGCAGCGCGAGAAGGTCCATCAGTCGCTGGATGCGATCGACGTGCCGGCTCCCCAGAGCGACCAGGGCCGCACGGCGCTGCGGGCGGCGCTCCAGGACGCCATCGACCAGAATTTGACCCCGCGCGAGGCCGCTTTGATCAAGGACACCCTGATGGGGATGACACCGGCGGAGATCGCCCACCGCTGGGGTGTGGCCGCCAAGACGGTCAGCAACGAAAAAACGCGCGTGCTTCAGAAGCTCCGCGAGGCGCTGGTCGATCATGAGATGAATTGATGCGACCAGGCCCACACTGGGTCGGCCTACTCGACTAGACTAGAGGGCGCGCCCGCGGCCGGTCTGCTCCGGAGCCTCGTCGGGATCCGGTCCGGCGCGCAGCAGATCCGCGCTGCCGGGGGCCGGGGAGCCGTTATTCGATCCCTCGCCGTGCGGGGGCGGCTCGGAGTCCAACGGCTCATCGGGCTGGGGCTCATCAGCCGAATCGAGCAAGTCCAGGCTCTCCGGGGTAATCTTGCCGCGAGCTTTCCAGGCCATGCTCAGCACCGCGATCCCGATCATCACCGACCAGAAGAGCGGTTCCGGGATGTGAAAGCTGAGGTAGTCGGCATCGTGCAAGCCGCTGATGACGAGCTTCAGGCCGATCCAGGCCACGAGCCAGTACGCCCCTTTGGCCAGTCCGGGGAAGCGATCGAGGAGGATCACGAAATAGCGGACGACAAACCGCATGGTGATGATGCCGAGGACACCTCCCACGAAGACGATGAAGAGCTTGCCGTTATTGCCGAAACGCGCGGGGAAGCTGTCGGCCATGGCGACGGCGGCGAGGATCGAGTCGATCGAGAAGGCGATATCGGCCATCGTGACGGACGTCACCGTCCCCCAGAAGCCATGGGTCCAGCGCACGGAGCTGGTCCCGGCTCGACCGTCGGCGGTCCCGGCTACGCCCGGCTCATCCTCCCCCGGCCAGAGAAAATGAGCCAGCGCCAGGTAGAGCAAGTACAGACCACCCAGGACCTTGAAGATCCAGAACCGGATCAGGACCGCCGAGAGCAGCACGGCGACCAGGCGGAACCCAACAGCCCCCCAGATCCCCCACCGCAACACCCGCCGCTGCTCCTTCTTGGGCAGGTGCCGCACCATCAAGGCCAGCACCAGGGCGTTGTCGGCGCTCAGGAGCCCCTCGAGGAAGATGAGCACTCCGATGTACCATGCAATCAGGGGGGCGTCGTCGAGAGTGAAAGGCAGCATGCCGCTTCAGCTCCTGCGGCCCGCCTCGACAGCCTGGGACCGGGCCAGGGCCATCGGATCGAGCGAGGGATGGAATCGACCGTCGGGAGGACGAAAGGGCTTATCTTACACGCAAGACCGTCGCCGGGGCGAGCCTGACGCGTCAGGCTGAAAGCCCGACCTACTAGAAGATTTCGCGGGAGAATCGCTTTCCTTGCTGGGGACCTCGGTGCGATCATGGGAGCCGAACCGAATGACCGTGGCCCGGGCGCGCCGCCATGCTTCAGGATGATGCCGCGAGCAGACCCCGATCGGCATCCGCCCGCGCGGCCGCCGCAGGTGCTGCGCCCGGTCGGTCGTGGTCGGGCCGATGGGCCTGGCTGCTGGGACTGGGGGCGGGGCTGACGGTGGTGGCCACGCTGGACGGGCCGGGCCTGACGGTCGATGAGCCCCTCGACGTGCGGCCGGGCCGGACCTACCTGGCTGTCTTGCAGAAGCAGGGCCGGCATTTCTTCGACCGCGACGTGGTGGAAAAAGTCTTCCGGGACAACGCCGAGCATCCGCCTTTGGGTCGTTGGCTGCTGGGCATCGCCTCGGTCCTGGGCGAGCCGTTCGAGGTGCTCCTGAAGGGTAAGGACCCGACCGATCATTACGTGCTGGCCGGGCGCCTGGCGCCGGCGTTGACCTTCGCCGCGCTGGTCGGCCTGGTCGCGGGGGCGGCCGGGCGGCGGTGGGGGACGCCCGCCGGCGTGGCGGCCGGCTTCGCGATGGCGATTCTGCCCCGCTCCTTCGCGCATGCCCATTTCGGGGCCCTGGATACGTTCTTGTCGTTCTTCTGGACCGCGGCCCTTCTGGCCGGCGAGCGCGCCCTGCGATCCCCCCGGCCGGTCCGCGCCATGGCGGTCGCCGGCGCCGTCTGGTCCCTGGCCCTGCTGATCAAGATCCACGCCTGGTTCTTGATCCCCCTCCTTGGGATCTGGTCGCTGGTCCGCCTGGGCCTCCGGCGCGCCCTGGGCGCGATGGCCGTCTGGTTTGTCGTCGGCGTCAGTCTGTACTGGGCGGGCTGGCCCTGGTTGTGGTACGACACCGGGAACCGGCTCCGCGCGTACTGGGGTACCGGCGTGGCCCGGACGACGATCCTCGTCGAGTATTTGGGCCGGGTCTATGCCGATCGCGACGTCCCCTGGCACTACCCCTGGGTCTATTTCGCGGCGACGGTGCCGGTGGGGTTGCACGCCTTGGGCCTGATCGGGTTGGCGCGCGCCGGGAAGGACCGCCGCCGGGAGCCGTTCCCCCTGCTCCTGGTGGGCAGCATCCTGTTCTTCCTGGTGCTCTTCAGTACCCGAATCCCGGTCTACGACGGCGAACGCCTGTTCCTGCATGTCTTCCCGGCGTGGGCCCTGCTCATCGGGTTCGGTTTCGGCTGGCTCTGGGAGACGGTTTTCACCAGCCGGCGCGGCCGGGTCCTACTCGGTGGGATCCTGGCGGCCCAGGCGATCGGGGTCGTCTCGATGCACCCCTTCGGATTGAGCTATTACAACGCCCTGGTCGGCGGACTCCCGGGGGCGAGATGGCTCGGCCTGGAGCTGACCTACTGGAGCGACGCCATCGATCGCGTGCTGCTGGACCGGCTGGCACGAGCGGCACGACCCGGGTCCTCCGCGGCGATGGCACCGACGCTGTATCCCGGCCAGGGGATCGAGACCACAGGGTTCCACCGCGGCCTGGCGCGGCGCGGCCTGATCCTCCAGGATGACCCGGTGGCCGCGGAGTGCGAATGGGTGGTCCTCTCTCATCGCCGGGCGTACTTGCGAGACAACCTGATGGATCGCCTGCACCGCCGAGGCCGGCTGGTCGCCACCCGATCGCGATGGGGAGTCGAGCTCTCCGCGCTCTGGCACGTGCCATCGTCCTCTGATTGATGAACCCAAGTCCTTACCCAGGGATCGCCTCGGAAGCATCCTCCGAAACGGCTCCCTTCCCTCGAACCCGACTTTCGCAGGACGGAATTCCCAGATCGACGGTCGTGGGGGCGTTGGCACCCACGAACCCCCTTGTTCTCTGCGGGTCTTGCCCCGTCCACGGGCGTTCGAGTGACTCCTTCCACTCGATCTGACCTGGATTTCTCGGGATCGCACGTTCCTCTCCTGACCAGGTACGCGCGAGACCACACCCCACCCGCCGTTCCAAGGATCAATACCAATTATTTGTTGGTTGAGTCCACCTGGGAGTGACGATTCGGATCGGGAGGGAGTGACTGAAACAATCGCCGCCCCCTCCAAAACCGGGGGAATCCTGAGGTCGGGTGCGAAAGTCGGGCTCGCTGAGGAGGCGACGGAATGCAAGAGGGTACTTTGAAATCGTCTCGTTCGGTCCCGGACGATTCAGGCGGTTCGGTTCGGAGCCTGGTCTCCTGGCGGCCGTGCCCGGTTTGGTCCGAATCCGGGGCGGCCGCGATGCACGCTCGGGGCAAGAATGGTCTCGGGCAACAATGGGCCGGGTAGACCTGGCTGGTCATCGAGCCAGGACCCTGACGTCCGGCTGTGCGGCGGATGTCTCGGACTTGAGGAGCCAAGGTTGAGGGCGAAGGTTCCAGCGCTATCCGACTCCGGCCGGCCTGGTGTCGGACCAGACGGTTGCGCCGGCCGGCCTGTCGGTGGGGATGCCGAGGAGGCGCTTGGCCCTTCGGGCCAGTCGCGGGAATTGTTGGGACAACGCCCGGACCCGGTAATTGAGCAAGCCGATCGCCCGATCGAGCTGAAGCCGCAGCGCGTCCCGCCAGCCGATCGGAGCCTCCACCAGCGGGCCGGATTCCGCCCCGGCCGGCCGGAGGGGATAACTTCGCGCGCTCAGCCAGCGCGCACACAGTCGGTCGAGGATCGCTCGCTGCGCCGGCGTAGACTGGGTGAGCCACGAGCCAGAGCCGCCGTTACGGACATGGTTCCAGTGCAGGAGCGTGGTCGCGTCGCAGATCTGAGTGTTCCCGGCTTCGTTCAGATCCAGTCCGGCCTGTTCCAAGCGGCGGCGGAGGGCCTCGGTGCGTGCCTTGTTGGACTCCAGCGAATAGGCCGCGGCAATCGCGGCGGCTTCGCCATCGGTCAGTGCGATCCCCAGGTGGCGTGCCAGGCCGAGGACTCCGCCGACCGGGTCGGCCAGCAGGTCGTCATACCGCTGGATCAGGACCCCGGGCTGCCGCGTCCAGAACCGGTCGTTGGCCAGAATCTGGTGGAGCATCCCCTGGCGGAGGAGTTGCTCGAAGGTCAAGCCGCGCTTGTGCATCAGCGAGAAGACCACGTCCCGGACATCGCGATGGGCATAGACGGCCACGGCCCGTCCCTCGGCCAGCGCCCGGGCGAAGCAGCGGTCACCCTCGTGCGACTTGAGGACGCGCCAAGCGGTCCCTGGAGCCAGGCTCCCGTGGCCGGCATCGCCACGGATCAGGGCTGCATATTGCGCGCCGGTCAGGTAGCCCAGGCGCCGGCCGCCACCGTGGTGTTCGACCAGGTGGGCGATGACTTCATACTGCCAGGTCGAACACGCCCGGTACATTCCGGCACAGAGGACATCCATCCAGCGGCAGCCCCGGTGGGCGACCCGCACACCTCCCGGGAGCCTCGCGACGGCTCCCCCGGGCCGCGCGGGCCCACTGCCGGTCCTGCGGTAGACGGCGGGGAATGGCAGCCGGCGCCAGCCCGAATCCCATCGCGCGTTCGGGCCCGGACCTGTGGGACTCCCCTGGCTCACCACCGGGCTGCCTCCCGAAATCGAAGCCGGCCAAGGGGAAAGTCCCCTTGAACAGGCAGTGGGGCCGGCTGTGCCGGCCGGAATCGGCTCGCGAGATCGACCCAGGCTGCTCGATCCTCTCCCTCCCCCAGGTTTCCGGCCGGTGGCGCCGGCCCTGCCTGTGAGCCCAGGTTGCCCCTGGTTCTAGCGTCTGCTCGCTCGAAGGGCCAGAGCGAATTCCGGCCGATGCTCCCGACCCAGGGGTCGGCCCCCTGGTGAGCGTTCCAGGTCAGATCCCCAGCAACAGAGAACCCTCGGCCCCGCGCGACGCGCGAGGTCGAGGGTCCGATATGACACCGGCACGAAAGGAGGTCCGGTTTTCCAGCCGGACGCTCCCGGAGTGTCAGGCTGAAAAGCCTGACCTCCTGAGCCGGGCCAGCCCGAGATCAGTAGGGGGCTGTGCCGTAGGTGTAGGTACCCGGGGTGGTCACATAGCCAGAGGTATATGGGGCTGCGCCGTAGGTCGTGCCGGAGGGCGCGGCGCCGTAGGTGTAGCCGTAAGGCGACGTGGCGTAGACCTGCCGATTGCGACGCCCGAAGAGGCCGCCGAAGAGACCCCGGCGCGCCGGCCTGTAAATCGGAGCCGCCGTGCCGTAACCGTAGCCCGATCCCGGGGCGACGTACATCGAGGAATAACCACCGTAGGTCCCCGCCGGGTACGTGTAGTAGCCGGAAGTCCCAGTACCGGGCTGCACCCGGCCCCCGCCGTAGAAGGAGTTGTAGTAGGGGATATCCGCCATGGGCCTGACCGGGGTCTGAGCCGGCTGGGCCCCGGGGACATAATACGAGGAGTAGCCGCGGCTGGGCACCGCCTGCGTGTAGACCGACCCGGGCGCGACCGTGCCAGGCGCCATCGTAGTTGTACCGGGCTGGGTGGCCGGCACGTACGCTCCGCCTGCGGTCCCCGTCGTGGCACCGGGCATCACATTCGTGGTCATCCCCGGCTGAGTCGCCAGCGCGGACGCTCCGACAGGGGCACCTGCGGTCCCCGTCGTGGCACCGGGCATCACGTTCGTGGCGGCACCCGGCACCGCGGGTGTCTGGGTTGCGTTGCCCACGGCACCAGGCGCGGGCGCCGTGGTCCCCTGGAGGACGTTGTTCGCAGCGTTGACTGCCGGCGACGCCGCCGACGGAGTCGACGCCGCCCGCCCCGCCCCCGGGGTCTGGTATGCAGAGGCCATCTCGACCAAGAGGGTCAGATGGACGACCGCCAGGACGGCACAGAATCCCAGGATCCTTCGCATGTTCATGTCTCCTCAGCCAGTTGATTCTCTACCGTTTCCATCCGCTCCCGGCGCCGGCCGGGATTCTCTGGGTGCAGCGCGGATTATAGCCACCCCCAACCGGGCCGCCTAGCACCTGACATCTCGCTTTTCCCGCTCATACCAGGGTAGGCAAAACAGGCAGTTCAGTGCGGCGGCGGGGTTTGAGTGGTCCAGCGCTTGCGGGTAATTGTTAGCCGGCAAACGGCGCGCCGACATCCGAGCCACAGGCAGGAGTCGTGGCAACCGGCGGGGTCGCGCCGAGAAGCGCGGAGAGGGGCCGATTGACGGGCGGACCGCACAGCCGTCCGAATCGGGCGATCGCCTTGCAAGACCGGCTCAGGACGGATCGCCCACGGACGCGCTGGGCAACGCGGCCTCCTGACCGCCACCAATCGACTGGCGAGCACGTTCGGCCCCCTCCCATCCTTGGTCCAGATCGACCAGGAACGCCGCAAGATTGGCCGCCGCCAGCGCGATGAACGCGATCCGGCTCACGCCCGAGAACTGGGCGGCCTTCGCGTGAGACATGCTGGTACTGAAGGCCCTTGCGGAGGGTGCGGCGCGAGCGGTGCGTCCACTTCCAACCGGAGAGGAGATCCCCGGCGGTGCTGTCCGCCAGCAGCTCCTCCAAGGCCGTCGCGCTTCCGGGGAGCGGACCTCCCCGCGGTTGGGTCCGGCTCCCGGGCGGCGCAGCCGGCCCGGCGGGAGGGAGTCGGCCTGGGCCCACTCCTGGCGGCCTCGGGCGCTGGTGTTGCGATCCAAGCCCGTGATCCGCGCCAGCCGAGTGATTCCCTCGTGGCCGTACTCCCGGCCGCTGCTCGGATCGGGCAGGTTTCCTGGTCCTGACCGGCTACTTGGACGGTTCCTTCTCCCCGGAGCCGGACCGCGCGTGCTCGCCGTCCTTGGGCACCAGGATGGTGACCTCGGTGGCGAAGCCGACATGGGTCCGATGCCGGCCGTGCTTGCCGCGCATCCGCTCGGTCTGATGAGCGATCTGGCTCGCGTCCGACTCGTCACGGCGGTTGAACTGGAGCTCGACGTGGTCGCCCACTTCGAGCTCGTCCAGGCCGCACTCTTTCTTGTCGCCCTGCTGGGAAGTCTGGGCCTGGCCTTGCTTGGACGGACCCGACTCCATGGTGCACTTGCAGATCTTGGTCTTCGGCGACAGCCACACGATGTAGACATCGTGCCGCCGACGGCCCGACCCGCCGCGCTGCTCATCCCCGCGCGCCGTGGCTCGATGTTCAGACTCACTCTTCTCCGACTTCACGGGCGAGCCGACGACCGTCAGGAATGCCGCCTCCGCCTCGATGGCGCGGCTGTGGCGATAGTCGAACACCAGCTCGCCCTCGGCGGTCACTCCCGCGACAATCCCCTGGATCGTCTCGGAATGAGCCGAGCGTTGCTTCGAATCGTCCCGCCCGGAGGAACGTTGCCCTTCCTGGGCCCCGGAGCTCGGACTCAGCGCGATGGCCAGGGCCATCGTCGCCACCGTTGCGAGGGAAGCGGGCAGTTTCCTCATGGGTGACCTCCTCTGGCTGCACACTTGCGGGGTATTCCCGGGCGCGAGGCCGTGCCGCGCGCACCGGATCATCGCTCGCAAGTCCGGTACCGGCGGTGGCAATCATCGCGGGGTCGATCCGCGGGGGATGGCCTGATGGCAGCCGGGAGGGACCCCGGCCGAACCGACGGGCATCCGGGGCCGGGGCACAAGTGGGGAAAGGAAGGAAGCGATGGCCCTCAGGCGCGGGCCCGGGCCGACTCGACGGCGAGGAACTTCCGCCAGCTCTCGACCGGAGGCGCCTGATCCGGACCGGCCGTGGCGTAGAGCGGCTTCCAATCGGGGCGGGCCGGCGACTTCCGCAGCCGCATGCCGGCTTGCTCGGGCGTGCGGTCCGCCTTGCGCGCATTGCACGGCACGCAGGCCGCGACGCAGTTCGTCCAGCTCGACTGGCCCCCCTGCGAGCGCGGGACGACGTGGTCGATCGTCAGGTCCTCGGCCCCCGGCTGGGCGCCGCAGTACTGGCAGGTGTAGTGGTCGCGCTTGGCGACGTTGCGCCGGCTGAAGGCCACGGCCGCCCTCGGCAGCCGGTCGTAATGCCGCAGCGCGATCACCTCGGGGATCCGCAGTCGCGCCCGCGGCGTCCGGATCCAGGCCGCCCCCTCGCGCGGAGCCAGTCGCATCCACTCGTCCCAGGCGTAGAGCCGGTACTCCTCGGGTTCGACCACCTTCGCCGACTCGTTCCAGAGCATCACCAGCGCGCGGACCACGGTCGTGACGTGGATCGGCTGCCAGGACCGGTTCAGGACCAGCGTCGGCCGGCCCAGGATGTCGTTCGACCGGAACATGGACGCACCCCTTCCGCAGTCGGGCGAGAGCGAAGCCTCGGGCAACCGGCGGTCACTCCCGGGTGCCGGATCATCCGCCCGCCCACCCACACAGACGCGCCACCGGTCGAACGAGTTCGCTCGGTGCTTCGGGACGCGCGGCAGTCGCCGGATCCGGGTCCGCGCCGCAGTCTCCAACCAAGCCGCCGAGACGGTCACCCTCACGCCAAGGACATCGGTCTCGTCGCGGACGGTGTGCCAGCTTGTGGTCTCCGGCTCCTCGACGGGGGCGGCGGTGCGGGACATCTGGGGCCGGCGGATCGACGGCGACCACAATGGGCAGCCCGGTGGGAACCACGTGGTCACACTCGGGCCAGCTCAAGCCAGGGAGAAAGGACGCGCCGAGCGGCTCAGGTGACGGCCGGCTTCCTGGTCGTGAAGGCGCGCCAGGCGCCGGTGGCGCGGATCTCGCCGATGGCCGCGATCGCCTGGTCGAGCTCGTCGTCCCGGTTGTAGAAATGGGGGGAGAGCCGGATTCCCGCGCCCGGGCGATAGTCGCAGAGGATGTCCAGGGACTTGAGGCTGCGCGCGATCTCCAAACCATTCTCGACGTCGATGGCCACGGTGCCGCCCCGTCGCGAGGGGTCGGCCGGCGTGGTGCAACGGTAGCCGGCCGCCGCGGCGAGGTCCAGGAGCCGTTGCGTCTGGCGGACCGACCGGGCGCGGATCGCCGCGACGCCCACCTGATTGATGATCTCCAATCCCGGCCGGGCCGCGTACAGGGCCGGGATGCTCGGCGTGCCGTGGAGGAAGCGCCAGGCGTCGGCCCGCCGGGCCAGCTTCGGCTCGAAGGCAAAGGGTTGCTCGTGGGCCATCCAGCCGGTGAGCCGGGGTTCCCAGCGAGTCCGGATCGACGGGGCGACCCACAAGAAGGCGGCGCCGGGTCCGCCGCAGAGCCATTTCAGGCAACCGCCGATGTAGACGTCGATCCCCAGGTCGTGCACCGCCACCGGGATTGCCCCGACCGCCTGGTAACCGTCGATCACCGTCGTGGCGCCGACCGCCCGGGCCCGCGCGGCGATCGCCGCGACGTCGTGGATGAACGCCGACTGGAAGAGCACGTGGGAGATGCTCACCAGGGCCGTCCGCTCGTCGATCGCGTCGATGAGTCGTCCCGCGTCGACCGAGATCCCATCCTCGGAGGGGACGACGCGGACTTCGGCCCCATTGCGGCGCAGCTGATCGATCAGGTAGAGGATCGAGGGGAAGTGCATCGCATCGGTGACGATCCTGGGCCGGCTCGGGACGAAGTCGAACGCACTGAAGACGACGGCATGGGCCAGCGTCACGTTGGGCTGGAAGACCACCTCGCCGGGGCGGGCCCCGATCAGCGGGGCGACCCGGTCGCCCAGCTCGGCGACCAGGGACCACCAGCCCTCTTCCCAGGCCCGCACGCCGCGCGTCGCCCAGGCCTCATAGAAGGCCTGGAGGCTCGTGCCGGCCGCCGCGGGGACGGCGCCCAGGGAGTTGCTGATCAGGTAGTTCGTCCGCGCCAGGATCGGGAACTGATCGCGGAAGGCCAGTAGCCGATCCGGCTCGCGGAGCTCGAGCCCCGATTCGCCCGGCGGCGTGATATCATAGGAGGTCGCCATGACGATCATCCTACCGCGCCGGCCCGTGGCTGTAGACCGTCTGGCCCGGGACCACCGCCGGCCCAACGAGGCCCAGGGTGCAGTGGGGGCGGCCTTCGAGTCCCCATTCGTCACGGCCGCCGTTCTCTCTTTGGCATGATGATTGCCGAAACCAATCATCGGACCCTTTTGGTGTTCGAACCATCGTGCGACCATGGGTGTGTGACCATGAGAACCATGACAACGCGCCGCGCGCGCGCGGGATTGATCCTGCCCTGGGTGTGGCTGGGAATCGTAGGACCCGCCGAAGCCCAGGTGGAGACCCCAACGCGTGCCGGCGTCGCCGCCACGCCGGCCGCGACCCAGCTCGCGCCGGCCCCGGCGCCGAGCACGGCTCGGCCGCTGTTCACCAACCGTCCGGAGGATGAGCGAGCCATTCAGTCGGTGGACGCGGCCTACGCCCGCGCCTACAACGCGGGGGACGCACGCGGCCTGGCGGCCCTGTTCACCGACGATGCCGAGATCGTGGGCGAGACCCGGGATCGACTCCGCACCCGGGCGATGATCGAGCAGGTCTTCAGCTCGATGTTCCAGCAGCGGCCGGGGGCCGTGATCACGATCGCGCCGGCGTCCCTGCGCTTCTTCAGTCCGGATGTGGCGCAGGAGGAAGGCCAGACCCTGGTGAAGATTGCCAACGGTGAACCCCCCTTGAGCCATCACTACAGTGCCATCCTGGTGAAGGAGGGGAATCGGTGGAGGTACTCGTGTGTCCGCGAGGAACCCGAATCGAGCCTCAGCCATCACGAGCGGCTCCGCGAGCTGGAATGGCTGGTCGGTGACTGGCTCGACGAGAGCCCGGATTCCGTCGTCCATACGACCTGCCACTGGACTGAAGATCAGAACTTCTTGATCCGGGACTTCACGGTCCGCGTCCAGGGTAAGTCGGTCATGAGCGTATCGGAACGGATCGGCTGGGATCCCTCCACCCGCCAGATCAAGTCCTGGGTCTTCGACTCCGAGGGCGGTTTCGGCTGCGGGCAGTGGAGTCGCAACGGCAACGAGTGGGTCATCAAGTCCACAGGCATCATGCCGGATGGCCGGACGGCGACGGCGACCCACATCTTGACCCGCGTCAACCCCCAGACGGCGCGCTGGAGCTCGGTGGAGCGGACCGTCGGCGACCAGGTCGTTCCCGATCGCGCCGAGTATGTCATGGTCCGCAGGCCACCCCAACCGCAGGCTCGATGAACTCAGCCAGCCACCCTCATCCCCAACCAGCCGACCCTGACGGAGGAACGATAATGAATCGATCTGTCACGACGATCCTCGGGATTCTCCTTACCCTGAGCTGGGCCGCACCGGCCGGCGCCCATGGCGGCGGCCATGGCGGTGGTGGATTCCACGGCGGTGGTGGATTCCACGGCGGGTTCCACCCGGCCGGCGGGTTCCACCCGGCCGGCGGGTTCCACCCGGCCGGCGGGTTCCACCCGGCCGCACCCGCGTTCAATCGCACGCCGTCGTTCAGCATGCCGCGTGCCTATGCACAGCCCCGCGTTGCGCCGGGCTATGCCCATCCCGGCGGCCTCCCCGCCACACGTGGGGTCGCCCCCGGCACCATGTCCCACGTCGCCGCCCGGCCGGCCTTCGGCCCGAATCCCTACGCAGTCCGGCAAGGGAACCTCAATGTTAATCGAGTGAACAATCTCAATAATGTCAACGTCAACCGTCTGGCGGCCAACCGGCCCGCCGTGGGATACCGTAACCCCTACATGGGCTATCACCAGGGCTGGGTGCACGGCTACTGGAACGGCCATTATCCCGGCGGTTGGGGCTGGCGGCGCGGCTATGGATACCCGGCCTATGGATACTGGGGCGGCTATGGCGGCCTGGGCTATGGTGGCCTGGGCTACGGTGGCCTGGGTTATGGCGGCCTGGGCTGGGGGCTCGGGTCCGGCCTGGGGATGGGTCTGGGGCTGGGCATGGGATATGGCCTCTCCTCGTGGCTGTTCGGGCCGATGCTCTATAACTGGGGTTACTCGAGTTATTCCAACCCGTATTACGGCGGTTACGGAGCCGGAATCGGTGCCGGCGCTGTCCCCGCGGTCGTGACACAACCGGTCGTCTACGACTACTCGCAGCCCATCGATGCGACGGCCGCACCCCCGGAAGAGAACGTGACGAATCAGTCGATGGCCACGTTCGATCAAGCTCGGGATGCGTTCCGGCAGGGGGATTACACCCGGGCGCTGGACCTGGCCGACCAGGCACTCCGCCAACTGCCCAACGACCCCACGCTGCACGAGTTCCGGGCGCTGACGCTCTTCGCTCTCAGGCGATACGACGAGGCCGCCGCGGCCATCTATGCGGTCTTGTCGGTGGGTCCCGGCTGGGACTGGACGACCCTGATCGGGCTGTATAACAATCCGGAGACCTACACGCAGCAGTTGCGGGCCCTGGAGGAGTTCGTCAGGCAGAATCCCTCATCGCCGGCGGGCCGCTTTGTTCTGGCCTACCACTACCTGACGGAAGGGCACGCGGACGCGGCCCTGACCCAGTTGAAGGAAGTCGTCCGGCTCCAGCCCAAGGATCAGATTTCCGCCCAGTTGGTCCAGCAACTGTCGCAGTCCCAGAATCCGGCCGCTCCCGGCCAGGTCGCCCAGAACACCAATGCACCTCCTTCACAGAACCCGAACGCACCCCCTGTGCCCGGGGCCGTGAGCCCCGCCATCCCGGGTGCGACCACCGCGGCCAATCCGCCTCCCTCCGGCCAGGAGGGCAGGCTGGAGGGGACCTGGACGGCCGAACCGGCTCCGGATACCAAGATCACGGTGACCTTCCCCGACCCGGGCCATTTTGTCTGGAAGGTCAACCACAAGGGGCAAGAACACCAGTTCCAGGGGGAGTCGAGCTATACCAATGGGATCTTGACCCTGGCCCAGGACCAGAACAATGCCATGGTCGGTGACGTCAACTGGCAGGACCCCAACCACTTCCAGTTCAAGGTCCTGGGCGGCGGACCGAGCGATCCGGGCCTCACGTTCGCGAAATCGTCGTGAACCCGTGGTCTTGACCGCGACGAACCGTTAGACTCGCAGGGAGTCTCACCGAGACGATCGGCGTCGGCCCGGGCTGGGGATAGCCCGAGCTGCGCCGATCGTCTCGTGTCTTGTCCTGTCCCGGGACGGGGAGCCGGACCCGATGCCTTCGAGTTCCCGCGATGCTGATGCCGGGCTCGACCTCCGCCAGTTTGTCGAGGGCGGTGAGGGGATCTCGGTCATTCGGGGCGGCGCGAACTGCCGGAGCTGGAACAACATCCAGTATCGGGTGGGCCTGAGCGCCAAGAACGTCGGCTCGTCGAAGCTGTCGATGAACGTGGCGACGATCCCTCCCGGCGGCGTGGCGTATGCCCACATCCACGTCGGCTTCGAGCTGATGCTGTACATCCTCCAGGGGCGGGTCCGACACGAGTATGGTCCCGGCCTGAGTCGGGCGATCGAGAACCAGGCGGGCGACTTCATCTATATCGAGCCGGGCGTGCCGCACGAGGTCTTCAACCTCAGCGACCGCGAGCCCGTCGTCGCCGTCGTGGCCCGCTCCGATGCCAGCGAATGGGAGAACATCATCCCGTACGACCGCAATCATGGGGTGGTGGCGGAGACCCAACCTGCGCCCGAACGCCCCGCGACCTGACAGCCGGCGGCCTGAAACCTTTTTCCTTGGCAAGATTTCAGCACGAAAGGCACTAAATTCACGAAAGAAGAACTTGCCTCTCAGGTTTTCCGCCTTTTTCGTGTCTTTCGTGTTTTTCGTGGTTAAATCCGCGGTCCGTTATCCGTGATTCCCTGGACGGCGGAGGCCTGGGAACACGACCGAGATGATCCGTTCGAGGTCGTCCTCATTCGCCAGGATCTCGGTGATCCTCTTTGAGTCGGGCGACAAGATCGTTAGAATTCTCCCAGCATCGGATTGGTCCGAATTCCAGCCAAGATCGGCTGGCAGCACTCGGCGTCGCCAACGCGATGGAGCGGTCGTGAGGGTCCTGCCGTCGGAGCGGAGAATTCCTCAGCATGCTCAGATTCACCACCCGCGAGGTCCATGGTGTCCTCGTCATCGCGTTCGAGGCGACCGACGATCCGGCTTTGGACTGGCAGGCCACGCAGCGCGACTGGCTCTACAAGCTGATCGAGTCGCATCCGGGCTTGCGGTTCGCCATCGACCTGAGCGACGTCAGCTACCTGGCGAGCTCGGAGATCGGCTTCCTGGTCACGCTCAAGCGGCGGATCGACCGGCGCCAGGGGACGGTGGTCCTCTTCGGCACCAGCCCGTATATCCTCGAGCTGTTCCAGGCGATGAACCTCGTGAAGCTCTTCGATATCGTGGACAACCTCCCCGCGGCGCTGGCAAAGCTCGGCGCCGCACGGTAATCACTTGGGTCGTGCCGTCCTGCCGCCGCGATCGCTCCGAGACCGCGCGGATTTAGGTCCGAGCCCACGGAGCGGCCATACCGGGTCGGCCCTGAAAGGTTCGGCCGGCAGGAGCGTATCACTACGGGACACCGTCTCTCACAAGTAGGTCAGGCTCTAGCCTGACGCTTCGGTCCTGTCAGGCTAGAGCCTGACCTACGTGCGGATGGTCCTCGCGAGGGGCATCACGGAACGGTTCGAGTGGGTTCGAAGGGTTGAGAGCCGGCTCCCCGGGAACCTGGCGGGATGGTGGAAGCACGCGTGCGCCGGGTTTATGATCAGCGCGCTGATCTCGATATCGCAGGCCGGTTGAGCTCGAGGTCCCGATGGACCAGACACGAAGTACGCTGTTGATGCGGGTCCGCGACCCGGCGGATGCTGTGGCCTGGGGTGAGTTCGTGACGCTCTACGAGCCGATGCTGACGGCCTATCTGCGGCACCGGGGGCTCGGACCGGAAGACACCCGCGATGTCGTGCAGGACGTCTTCGCCCGGTTGGTGAAGAGCCTGCCGGAGTTCGAGCTGGAGCGGCGGCGCGGCCGGTTTCGCACCTGGCTCTGGCAAGTCTGTCGCAGCGCCTTGGTGGACTGGGCCCGCCGCCGTCGCCGTCAGGCGCGCGCCGAGGACGCCTGGCTGAGGCGGCTGAGCGAGACACCGCCTCCGGACCAGGACGATTCGGATCCGGAGTGGGGGAACTTGCACCGGCGTCGGGTACTGGCCTTCGCCCTCGAACGAGTCCGAGCCCGGTCGCGGCCGGCGACCTGGGCCTGCTTCGAACGGCACCTGCTCCAGGGGCGGCCCACCGCTGAGGTGGCCGGCGAGCTGGGCCTGTCCACCAACGCCGTCGCCGTCAACGGCTCGCGCATCCTGGACCGGGTCCGGAAGTTCTGCGCCGAGTACCTCGAGGAGCTGGCTGATGGGCCCGAGCCCTTGCCCCGAAGACCATGAGCTGCTGGCCTTGGCGGCGGGCGGTCCCGTTCCCGAGCCGTTGCGCCGTCACATGGATGCCTGCGGCGGCTGCCGGCTGCGGGTCGAGCGCCTGCGCGCGGAGATCGCCGCGGTCCGCCAGGTGACCGACGACCTGCCCGCGGCGGCCAGGGCCGAACCGACAACGATCCCCCCCCAGGCGGCCACGGCCGCCTGGCCGTCGGCGACCGAGTCGGTCACGGCGAGCTCGACCACCCCGGCGCCGGCCGAGCCGCCGCCCCGGCCGGAAAGCATCGGCCGATATCGGGTTGTGGGTGAGCTCGATTCGGGCGGCCAGGCGTCGGTCTACCGGGCCGTGCACCCGACCTTGCCGCGCGACCTGGCGATCAAGATCGCGCACCAGCCCAGCCCGATCGACCGCAGCCTGCTCACGGGGGACGCGGCGATCCTCTGCGAGCTGGACCATCCCAACCTGGTGCGCGTCTACGACCTGGACGTCCACGACGGCCGCCCGTTCGTCGCGATGGAGTTTGTCCGCGGCCGCCACCTCAAGCAAGTGGCCGAGCAATCGCGCCCGACGGTACGGCAAGCGGTGTCCTGGGTGGCCGAGGTCGCGCGGGCCCTGGAGTACGCCCACCGTCGCGGCGTGGTGCACCAGGACGTCAAGCCGCAGAATATCCTGCTCGACGAGTCGGGCCGGCCGCGGCTGATCGATTTCGGTGTGGCCCGATGGCGCCACGCCTGGTCCGACGGGAGCGCCGGTCCCTCCGGCGGGACACTGGCCTTCATGGCGCCGGAGCAGGCGCGCTGTGAGTCCGAGCGGATCGGGGCCGCCAGCGACCTCTTCGCCCTGGGTGGAGTGCTCTACTTCCTCCTGACTGGCAAGGCCCCGTTCGAGGGGGAGACGCGCGACGAACAATGGCGCCGCGCCATCAACTGCGACTTCGACCGGTCGGCACTGCAGGCGAAACGAGTCCCGCGCCGGCTGGAGCGGATCGTCCTGAAGGCGATGGCGGCCAGGCCGGAGGATCGCTACGCCTCGGCCGAGCAGATGGCCGCTGCCCTCGATGCCCTGGGTCGCCGGACCCGCCGGCTGGCCCTCCAGGCCGGAGTCCTGGTGCTCGGTACGCTGGCCTTGGCAGTCTGGTCACTCTGGCCGCGGCCCGCACCCGAATCGACCCCGGCCACGCCGATCAATCCCAGCAACAGGCATCCAATGTCAATCAGCGCGGCGAGATCCGCCGTGCAGCCCTTGCGAATCGAATCCTTCCAGGTCGAGCTATACAGCCGGGAGCCGGGCGATCCCGTGGGACTGGTCGGAATCGAGGCGTTCGCGGCCCGGTTCGCCCAGGATGTCCGAGTGAACGTCCGGCTCAGCGTGCCCGCCTTCTGTTTCCTGATCGCCTTGAATCCCGACGGCTCGACCCAGCTTTGTTACCCCGAGGCGCCGGAGCTCGCGCCGGCCGCGACGACCACGATCGATTATCCGTCCGACCCGGTTTCGGGCTTCGGCCTGACCGACGGGGTCGGCACCCAGGTCTTTGTCCTGGTTGCCTCGGCGAAGCCGCTGCCGTCTTATGCCCAATGGTCGCGCACACTGGGTGAACTGCCCTGGAAACCGGCAGCGGCCGCGCTCGTCTGGCGCTACGACGGCCGCAACTTCGAGAGCGACACCCAGCGCGGCGCGGTCCGCCCGCTGGCCGACTTACCGCCGCCGCTGGACGCGGCCTGCCGCGCCCTCCAGCACGGCCCGGGTATCGAGGCCATCCGGGCGCTGGCCTTTCCCGTCCAGCCGCAGCCGGAATCGAAGAAAGAACCATCACGCCCCGGTTGACCGGGAGGCTCCCGATGAATCTTCGCCCACGAATCGGCCAAGTCGTCCTCGTGATGCTGGTCGCTGGCGCCGCGGGTCTTGCCCGGACCGCGGCTGCGGTCGGGCAATCCGAACCTCGCCAGCCCTCCCCGATCCCGCCCTGGAAGCGCCTGCTCAGTGACGAAGCCGCTGCCCAGGTCGCCAAGCTGGAGGAACAGATCGCACAGCCGCGACGCGAGGGCCGGTTTGTCGAGGCCATCGCGCCCGCCCGTGAGGCGGCCGAGATCCGGACCCGGCTCCAGGGCGCCGATCACTGGCAGGCGGCCGATGCCCGTCGCGCCGTGGACGACTTGCGGAAGATCGCCACCTTGCCCGAGGAAGGCCGCAAGGCCATGGCGTCGGTGGGAGAGCTCGCCCAGAGGGCCGAGGCGGAGTACCACCAGGGGCATTACGCCGAATCGGAACGAGTCCACCGCATCCTGCTGGAGATTCGCCGGAAATGGCTGGGAGAGGACCACCCCGAGACCGCCGCCAGTTACAACGACGTCGCGCTCAACCTCAATGGGCAGGGAATGTATGCCCAGGCCGAGCCCCTCTGCCGCAAGGCGCCGGCCATCCGGCTCAAGGTGCTGGGGGAGAACCACCCCACGACCGCCTCCAGCTATAACAACCTCGCGGCCAACCTGGATGGACAAGGAAAGCTCGGCGAGGCGGTCGCGAGCTGGACGGCCGCCGCCGCGATTTACGAGCGCATCCGCAGCACGCAGAGCGCCTCGGGACTGGAGCGCTCGGTGGCCGCGGACCGGTCTTCGCTGCCCGCGCTGGCCGTGGCCCTGGCCCGCCAGGGCCAGCCCCGCGCCGCCTGGGTCCGCTGGGAGGCCGGCCTGGCCCGCGGCCTGCTCGACGAGCTCTCCGCACGGCAGCTCCGGCCCCTGACCCCCGACGAGCTCCGCCGCGAGGGCGAGCTGGACGGCCAGCTCCAGCGGCTCGATGAGCGGATCAATCGCCTGGTCGCCGAGGCCAAACGCACCCAGGAGGAGGACAAGCAGCTTGACGCGCTGCGCCAGCAGCAGAGCACCCTTCGCGGCCAGTGGGTCGAGTTCCAGAACGCACTGGACCGGGAGTATCAGGCCTTCGCCGGCAAGCCCGCGAACCTGGGCGAGGTCCAGAAGGCCCTGCCCAGCGAGGCGGCCCTGGTGGGCTGGCTCGATGTGGCGCAGCATCACTGGGCCTGCATCGTCCATCACCAGGGCGATCCGACCTGGGTCGCGATCCCCGGCTCGGGCCCTGACGGGGCCTGGACCACGGAGGATGACGGTCGTCCCGGAAAGCTGCGCGACGCGCTCGCGGGCCATCAGCTCACCTGGGGCGCACCGGCGGAGGCGCTGGCTCACCAGCGGCTCGCGCCGTTGCGCCCCACCTGAGGGGAGTGAGGCACCTGATCGTCCTGCCCTCGCGGTCCTTGGCGGGCGTGCCAATCGAGGCGCTGGTGGCGGCCTTGCCGGACGGCTGGCCGCGTCCGGTGGTCAGCTCTGCGCCTTCGGGCTCGATGTTCGCCCGCGTCAGCGCGCCGCGCTCCCAGCCATCAGGATCGCCCCGGCTGCTGGCCCTGGGCGACCCCGCCTTCCCCAAGGGGGCCCCGAACGGACCCGCACCCGCGCCCCCCGACCACGGCATCCCGATCCTGGCTGTCGAACCCGACGGCGTCGCCGACCTCTTCGGCCTCAAGGCCGGCGACGTGCTCCTCGAATACAACGGCAAGGCGCTGCGGACCAGGAACGATCTGGCCGTCGTCCCCGCCGGGGACAAGGTGATCAAGATCCCTATCAAGTTCTGGCGCGACGGGGAAGTCCGGCCGCTGGAGATTGCCGCGGGACCGCTGGGCATCCAGTCGCATCCCAACCGCCCCGCCGCCCAGGTCGTGCTGGCGCAGCGCGCGGCGGCTGAGGTGCTCAGGTCGGGCGTCCGGGCCGAGGGCCTGGCTCCCCTGCCGGGCACCCGCCGCGAGGTCCAGGCCATCGCCGCCGTGTTCCCCAGCGGTCAGGCCACGACCCTGCTGGGCGCCGAGGCCACCGAGTCGAAGTTGCAACAGCTCGCCCAGTCCGGCGCGCTGAAGACCTACCGCTACCTCCACCTGGCCAGGCATGGCCAGGCCAATCCCGACGTGGCGCTCAGCTCGGCCGTCTTCCTCGCGGCTGAGCCCGAACGACCGATTTCGTCGGCTGACCCGGCCGCGCTGGGATCGGCCCCCGACGGCCAGGTCACGGCTGAGCAGATCGTGCGCACCTGGGACCTCGATGCCGACCTCGTCGTCCTCTCGGCTTGCGAGAGCGGTCTGGGTCGCTACGCCGGCGGCGAGGGCTATCTCGGCTTTGCCCAGGCCCTGTTCGTCAAGGGGGCGCGGAGCCTGGTCCTGAGCCAGTGGAAAGTCGACGACAAAGCCACAGCCTTGTTGATGACCCGGTTCTACCAGAACTTGCTGGGCCAGCGGCCGGCGCTGAGCCAGCCCTTGCCCAAGACTGAGGCGCTGGATGAGGCCAAGCGGTGGCTTCGCAATCTCACCGCCGACGAGATCGGCACCGAGCTGGCCGCCCTCGACCGCGGCACGGTGCGCCCCTTGGCCAACGCCGATGACCCGGTGCCGCGCGCCGCGTCGGCAGCCCAGCCGGCCGGGGTGCGGCCGTATGCCCATCCCTACGACTGGGCCGCGTTCCTCCTGATCGGCGATCCGAATTGAGCGCAGGTCCGAAAAGCGCAACTGAGCCGACCGCTCGGGTCCTTTCCCCCCTGGATCAGGGGGGAACGGGAACGAGGCCCCCGGACGCACGAGGGAACCGGACGTGGTCCGGCCGACAGATCACTTGCTCAGACTCCCTCTGAGTGGTGCACGACCCGGCCGTTGCTGTGTTGTACTCAGTTGAGGAACACCCCCGAAATTACGTCACATCACGTCACGGCCTTATGCCGCCTGGACTTACGGCACAGAATTCGAGCAAGAAAAAACGTCACGCTCGTCATAGCCTTATGCTGCTTGAACTTACGTCACGCCACGGCTTCCGATCCCGACGCGAGGGCTCATCCCGTGGAGGGAAAATGGGGACAGGAAAATGGGCACATAGCGAATGACTGACGCAGGCATTCTTTCCGCAACGTCGATAGGAGGAGTCGTATAAGGTGAGCCGGGCCGTGCTGTTGCCGTCGCTGTGGGCGGGAGTCGCTGGGCCGGGTGGCGATCGAGGCGATGGCCAACGGCATCCCGGTGCTGGCCAGCGACCGCGGCGCCTTGCCCGAGACCCTGGGCGAGGGGGGGGTTCGTCTTCACGATTCCCGAGCGGTACACGCCGGCCCGCCGGGCGGTGCCGACGGCCCGCGCCGAGGCGCTGCGGTGGGATGGCCCACGCCTGGCGGGACAGTCCGCGGCCTTCCTTCGGACGATGGCCGGTTCCGAAGCGGGCGTTCCACAATAACTTCCGCCCTTCCCGTCGCCTTCGCCTTGCCCGCACCGCTGGGGCCGGCGAGACCACCTGCTCCGGATCACTGGGCTTCTCCTCGCGGCTCCGGGCCGGCGGGATCATCCCCGCGCAGGCCGGGCGCAACTCCTCCAGGACCAGAGCGACTCGCCCCTGCCAGCACCCCCGGGCCCAGCGGAGATCCCGCTGCCAGATCGCCTCGGCCGGCGGAGGCGGAGACGGGGTTGGGGTCGCACCCGGGCGTTTTGTCGCAAGAATCCCCGGGGTTATGCCGATCCTAGGGAATGTATCAGGAGGTCGAACTCCCGGTAGTGTGGTCGCGCGCCTCCGGCGCGGAGCGGCGCAGGGCGGAGCAGCGGAGTCCGCTTCGTCGCGGAACGGCCTGGGGGTGGTCCCCTCTTTCATCTCGGCCGGGCCCGGCCTCCGGGTGACCGACAGGCCGAGACACTGTTCACGGCTCGGGTTCGGACGATTCCGGGGCACGCGAGGCACTCGCGTGGGCCGGGCGCGAACCGGGGAAAGGAGTTCCCACATGCGTCGTCGTTCTCGGTTAGTCCTGGGCCTCTGCGGTTTGACGTTAGCGGCCCCCTGCACCCTTCGGGCGTGGGCGGGTCCGGCCGATGACGGCGGGGCGCAGGCCGGCATGCCCGCCTATCCTCAGGCGGCGCCCATGGCGACGCCGGCGCAGGCCGGCATGCCCGCCTATCCTCAGGCGGCGCCCATGGCGACGCCGGCGC
>JAJPJC010000433.1 GCA_021324445.1 Isosphaeraceae bacterium | reverse complement strand
GGTCTACCCGACCGTGACCACCAATACGGTACCGACCGGCGCGCCGATCCCCTCCAACGTGGCGCTCCCGCAGGGCGGCACCACGCTGGCCGCCGGCATCGCCATGCCGCCACCGATCCCCGCGGCCCGGCTGTTCCAGCCGCCCGACGCCTTCGGCGCGGGGCAGATGCAGATCATGGGATATACGGGGATCTACGTCGACGGGACCGGCAACATCCCGCCGGCGGTGAGCAACGCCAGCGATTCGGGCGACCCGTGGATCAATAACCTGGTCGCCAACCAGACGCTGACCCTGCCGGCTCTCACACATGCGAGCTACACGCTGAACAACGGGTTTTCGACCCTCGTGTGGCCATCATCGTCGGGCACACAAGTGGGCGGGGCGTATTACGCCAGCGGCTCATCACCCATGGTGCCGCCGACGGGCGTGCTGCCCCCGGTCTCGATCAACTATCCCCCGCACGGCATCTCGGGCAACTTGACGAAACCGACGAACCTGACTCTCAACAACAGCTACGGGGTGAACAGCCAGGGGAAAGCCAACAACGCGACCTCGAACCTGACCTTCCTCGGTGCCAACTCGGTGAGCGGCACCGACGACCGGCAGCATCCCTACTGGCGGACGGAGATGCTCCAGAAGGCGATGAACCTGACAACCGTCCGGACGCATCAGTACGCCGTCTGGATCACGGTCGGGTTCTTCGAGGTCAAGCGGCAGGGCGACATCGCCATGCTGGCCCAGGGGCTGCCGCAACTGGCCTTCGACATCATGGGCCCCGAGATCGGGGCGCTCAACGGCCAGAACATCCGGTACCGCGGCTTTTTCCTGGTCGATCGGCTCAGGCTCACCGGGTTCAACCCCAACGACGTGGGCGCCTTCCATAACGCGGTCGTTTATCGCAAGTTGCTTCAGTAAGTGTTCAGTGTTCAGCAACGACGGAGGCCCTCATCCCGAGCCGTGCGGCGGGCGCGATCGGGCGCTCGCCGGGCCCCGCAGCCCAGCGAACCGGAGCGCTCCCCGGGGCGAGCGCAGCGAGTCGAGCCCGGCCGGCGAAGCTTGTCGCCAGCCCGCCGGCGCGGTTAGAATACGAACCAGGCCACTCTCATTTTGTGAAAGGACCGATCATGAGATCCCGCCGTCGTCGTCGAGGCTTCACCCTGATCGAACTGCTGGTGGTCATCAGCATCATCGGCATCCTGGTCGGGCTGCTCCTGCCCGCCGTCCAGTCCGCCCGCGAGGCCGGCCGCCGCACCCAGTGCCAGAGCAACATGCGGAACGTCGGCCTGGCCATCCTCGGCTACGTCAATAGCAAGAACGCCTTTCCCGCCGCCGGCACCTTCGGCGAGAACCCGACCTCCCTGGACATTACCAAACCCAACACGTCCACCATCCCCGCGTTCCTGCCGCAGCCGATGACTGGCACCCCCCCTACGCCCACCGGCGTCCCGATGTATAGCTGGGTGGTGCCCATCCTGCCGTACCTCGATGCGCAGGATATGTTCAACCAGTGGACGATGTACTCCACCGGCGCCGATGGCAACGCGCAGGGTACCCCGGTCCCCTATAACAGCTCCATTACCTACGTCCAGGGGCAGGCCAACAACGCGGCGATCGCCAATACGGGGATCGGCGTGCTGCGATGCCCCGATGACATCAGCGCCCAGCCGAACCAGGGCAATCTCAGCTACGTCGTCAACGGCGGATTCTCGCTATGGCACGTCACGCCCATGAGCCTCATCGGGTCTCAGCAGGACGGCGGCCAGGTGCCCCAGGTGCTGACGTGGTCGTTGACGTATAAAGCCAATACTGTCGACGCACCCACCATTGGAGTGATGCAAAAGCTCGGCGTCTTCTTCCTCGACTCGGTCCTCCCGCAGGGCGTGACGACCGCCGTCAATATTCCCTGGAACGTCCGCTCGACCCTCACCACCATCGCCGACGGTTCCAGCAGCACGATCATGCTCAGCGAGAACCCCCTCGCGGGCTACGCCGCGACCCCCAATAATTTCTTCGCGACGAGCCTGGGCTTCCCCGGGAACTGGGCCGCGCCCCAGCCGGCGCTGAGCATGTTCATCGGCTCGTCCGCCATCTGCGCCACCAACAATTACTCGTGCGTCCAGACGTACAATTCCGGCCCGCTGGCCCCCGGCAACGCCTCCGGCGTCGGTGCGGGCGGCGTGGCTGTCGACGGCCAGGGCTGGAAGTTCGCCAACTACGTCGGGACCTATCAGAACATCAACTTCGGTGAGTCCGGAGGCCTGACTCTCAAGGGCTCGTTCCCGCACTCCAACAGCGGGCACCCCGGCGGCTGTAACATGATGTTCTGCGACGGTGCCGTGCGGTTCATCACCAACACGATCGACGGCACCGTCTACTCCAAGCTGATCACCCCGGGCGGCAGCCGGCTCCCGCTGTATGCCAAGCAGATGCCGCTGTCGCAGGACGCCTTCGCGCAGTAAGCGACGATCGGTCCAGGCGACCGGATCGGGTCCGGGTCCGGCGTGAGTCGCGTTCTCCCGGAACGCTCCCGCCGCATCCGCCCGATCCCGCCCGGCGACGGGACGATCGGGATGATTGTCCCCGACTTTCCAACCTGAGTGTGGCCATGCCGGCGAGGACCGGTCCGAATCGGACGGGTCCCCGCCGGTTTCATTTTCCCGAAAATCGTGAAGGCTCAGAAGTCCCGTCCATCCTCCGCCGACTGAGACAGGTCCTCGGGTCGGTTCGAGGAACCGTCGGTGTGCCCGGAATCCGGCCCACCGGGACGCCCGAGCGAGTCGGCCCGACCCTTGCGCGGCGGTTTTTTGCTCACGAATCGAAGACCTCAATCCGTGACCGGATTCGCAGCAAAGGCTCAGGAAATCGGCCGGTTTTTCGTCCCCTCGCGAAAACTGCCATGGGGCGCCGCCGGGCGCTGATTCCAGGAGTTGGAGGCGGCCGTTGTGGGGGGCGGACCGAGGGGTCCGGAGGAGACGATCTTATCAAGCTCGGGGCGTCGGCCCGCGGGCGAGACGAGGGGGATTTGTCCGGGACCTCTCGTCACCCGGCGCTGACTCCTCGAGTGACTTTACGATGCCCCGCATCGGGGCTATCCTTGGCGGACGGGGAAGCCGCCCGAAGCGAGGCCTCTCCCCTGCCCGTCATGACAGGACAATCCGGTCTCCTCGTACCCTGAAGTCGGTCAGGCGTTCCGGCCTGACGCGGATCGGATTCGGTTCTCGGAGGCGGCCCTGTCCGCCCACCGGGTCGGACCGGGTCCGGCTGGAGAGCCTGACCGACGCCGGGGTCACCTTACCTGGGAGGACAGCGATGGGAATGCAGCAGAGTCGCCGGGACTTCCTCCGGACGGCCGGGGCCTCGGCCGTGGCGCCGCTCTTCGCGCCTTCGAGGTCGGCGTGGGCCGCGCCCGACGCCGGCAAGTCGAGCCCGTCGTCGCCGGTGAGCATCGCCCGCTGCCGTGAGTATGCGCGCGACGCCCTCTTCGAGCGGCTCCGGGCGATGATGGACCAGCTC
>JAJPJC010000387.1 GCA_021324445.1 Isosphaeraceae bacterium | reverse complement strand
GCCCGGAGGGCCAGCGGACCTCCAGCGACTCCACGCGCCGGCAGTCACCCAACCCGAAGTGCAGCCGGGGGTCGCAAGCCGACTGGTAGCTGCCGCCGCCGATGCGCTGCGCCACCTGCCGGCGGCCGCCGGCGGTGATCGTGACGCGTGCACCGACGGCGTCGCGGTTGGAGGCGGTCCCCTCCAGCCGGAGCGTCAGGAAGTGGCCGCCGGCGGTCCGGTTGTGGAAGTAGGCCAGCGGTCCCTCCTGAGCCAGCACCACGGCGTCTACCCGGCCGTCGTTGTCGAGGTCGCCGACGGCGAGGCCGCGGCCGAGGCGGAGCACTTGCCAGGGGGGCCCGGCCCGATCGGAGACCTCGATCAGGCGCCCACCGCCGAGCCCCGCCAGGAGCTGCGCGGGCATGGCATACGGGAAGGACGGACGCAGGTCGTTGATGTGGCCGTTGGCGGTCATCAGGTCGAGCTGGCCATCGTTGTCGAAGTCCAGGGGCGCGATCCCGAAACCGACCAGGTGGCGGCTGGCGGCGCCCAGGCCGCTGGCATTGGTCCGGTCGACGAACAGACCCTGACCCACATTCTGGAAGAAGGTGGTGGACTCGCCGTAGAGGTTGGTCACGGCCAGGTCGGGCCGGCCGTCGCCGTCCAGGTCGGCACAGGCCACGCCCATGCCCGCCTGGTATCCGCCGCTGGCGCTGGACGCCACGCCCGCCGTCTCCGCGACGTCTTCGAACCGCAAGCGGCCGCGGTTGCGGAACAGCAGGTTGGCCGTGGTGTCGTTGGCAACGTAGAGGTCCACCCGGCCGTCGTCGTCGAGATCGGCCGCGACGACTCCCAGGCCCGGCCCGTTGCGGTCGACCACGCCGGACTGGGCCGTCACGTCCCGGAACCGGCCATGATCGTTGCGGAAGAGGTGGTCGGGAAGCGCGACCTCCTCCCGGGGATCGCAATACATGCAGGTCCTGGTCTCGGGGTTCCGGCAGCGGCGAGGGTTGGCGGGGTCCCAGGCCAGGTAATGGCAGACGTAGAGGTCCAGGTCGCCATCGCCGTCCAGGTCGGCGAAGGCTGCCGAGGTCGGCCAGTCGCGGTCGCCGCCCAGGCCGGCCGCGTCGGTCCGATCCTCGAAGGTGCCGTCGCCCCGGTTGCGGTACAGGGAGTACGACCGCCATCGCGTGACCAACAGGTCGGGGTGGCCATCGTTGTCGTAATCACCCACGGCCGCGCCGTGTCCGTAACCTTGACGAAGCCGGGTGATCTCTGCCGCGGCGGTGACGTCCTCGAAGGTGCCGTCACCACGGTTGCGAAACAGCCGGTCGCCGCCGTTGGGGAGGGGTTGCGCCGGATCGGGAGGAAAGGGCCCGGATTGGACGGCATAGACGTCGAGCCAGCCGTCTGAGTCGTAGTCGAGGAGGGCCACGCCGCCGGAGGTCGTCTCCGGGAGCTGGCATGAGGTCGTCCGGCCGTTGCGGTGGACGAACCGCAGCCCGACCACCTCGGCGTCGTCCACGAAGGCCGGCACGGTTGGTGGAGAGTGGATCGGCGCGGAGGGAGATTCGGGCTGGGCCTCCGGGCCCAGGCCGGTCACGACCTGTGCGAGCGTCCGGCCTGGGGGGTGACTCCGGGGCTCGGTTCGGTCGAGTCGGGCCAGGAGCTGCCGCGCCTCGGCGCGCGTGGATTCCCGGGCCAGGAGCTCCGTGGCCCAGCCGCGGGCCTCGAACCGCCGGCCCAGACGCTCGGCCAGTCGCGCCAGCTCGGGGACCGCGGGGGTCAGGTCCGCCTGGAAGATCAAGGTGCGGTACCGTGCCCGGGCGCGATCGCGCTCGGCTTTCTGGCGGCGCAGACCGGCGGCGCGGTCGAGCTGGCCCGAGCGGATCGCCAGCTCCGCCAGCCGCTCGAGGGCCTCGATGCGACCCGGCTGCTCGTCCAGCAGGCGCTCCAGCGCCCAATGCTCGGCAGCCACGTCGCCGCGACGCGCCGCCAGCCAGGCTTGCAGCGCCAGCGACTCGCCCGGCGCCGCGGAGTCGACCGGGAGATGGGGAAGGCACCGCACGACCTCCCTGGCATCGAGCGCCGCCAGGCCCCAATCGAGCCGCGCGCGCCAGACTGCCACGTCGTGGGGCCGGCGGCGCAGGCAACGGTCCAGCAGCGGGGCCGCCTGGTCGAGCTGCCCGGTCCGCACCGCCAGGTTGGCCCGGCCGAGCCAGACGCGATCATCGTCGGGAGACCGGGCCGCGGCCTGCTCGAGGACCGCTCGGACCCGGTCCACCGGGAACGGCTCGAAATCCAGCAGTGCGAGCTGGCGCAGGGCGTCGCCGCGGTCCGTCGCGCGAGACCATCGCCGTTCGAATCGCCGGTGGAGCTCCGGGAAGCGACCCTGGTACCAGAGCAGGCGGTCCAGGGCCGGCCGCACTTCCTGGTCATTCGGATCCGCGTCGTCAGCCGCCGCGGTGAGGACCTCCTCGGCGCCGGCAAACTGGCCGCGATCTTGCAGGATGCGGGCGCGGCCGGCGGCGGCCCGGGCGCTGAAGCGGGTCCGGAGCGGCACGCGCGCCCAGGCCGTCAAGGCGGCATCGAGATCGCCCATCGCCTCCGCGCAGAGACCCAGATCGAAATCCACCTCGGGCCGGCCCGGCCATTGGATTGCCAGCCCTTCGAGCTGGGCTCGCGCCAGGTCGAACCGGCCGGCGGCCATCGCTCGCCGGGCCCGACTCAGGCCGGCCTGCGCCTGCCATTGGACGGCGATCCAGGCTGCCGCGCCAAGGGTCGCGCACCCGAACAACCCCAGGAGAATCCCGCGTCGCATGACGTCCTCGGGCACACCCGAGCGTGGCCGCAGGGGTCGAGGAGAAACCATGGCACCCCAGCGCACAAGCCGACCCGATGACGAGTCTACGGACTCGAGCCGAGGCGAGCAAGTCGGGGTCCTTGGGCCCAGCTGGGCGCGTACGAAGGCGTTCGTCCCGCAACGCTCAGGAAGCGTAGGTCAGGCTTTAGCCTGACGCTTCGGTCCTGTCAGGCTAAAGCCTGACCTACGGGCCTCTCACCGCCTCGACTCTCTGACCTTCGTGCTCGAGGCGCGACGTCCGGGCGTGGTCGGCTGGCCGCCGGGGGAGAGCCTGAGCTTGCGGTTGACGACCCGCTGGGAATTGTACTGGGCCGCGTGAATCACCAGGCCCGGCGCGTCGCGGTAGCCGCGCGGTGCTTCCAGGGTGTTCCCCTCGGCGACGACCATCAGCTCGGCCGGGTCGTGGGACGGGCGGAAGCCGAGGGTCAGGCCCGCGAACGGCTCCTGGTCCTTCGCCTCCATACGCCGCATGTGGTTCAGGAAGGGCTCGGACCATCGGACCACATTATTGCGCAGTTGTACGCTCATGTACGTCCGGCCCTTGTTCGTCTTGATGTACTGGGAGTGCTCGACTCCGAGGAGACCACCCAGCTCGCAATCCTCGAGGATGTTCCCCTCGATCACCCCGCCGAGGTACGGCGCATGCGACCAGCCCCAGATCCCGGGCTTCTCGGTGGGGTAGGCCGACAGCTTGAAGGCATAACCACCGCCCAGCAGGTGGTTGTTGGCGAAGCGGGTGCCGAAGTGGTTGCCGACGAGGATAAATCCGGCGGACCGGCGGCCGCCGCGGAGGTCAATGCGGTTCCCCTCGAAGACTTCCGACACGAAGCCGGCACAGATCGAGACGGCGTCGGTCCCCGCCGGGATGGGCGGCTCGGCCAGGACCGTCGTGGGATCGATGGCCTGCTCGACCCGTCGCCATTGGCCCGCCGCCGGCCCGCTCAGGAGCGCGATCACGTCGCCGGTCCGGACCGGGATCTCGCCCTGGGGTTGGCCGATGCGCAGCACCTTCCCGTCCGGGGACAGACCCAGGACCTTCCCTTCGTACTTGAGCCAGTAACTCTCGGTCAGGATGACCTCCGGCTCGTTGCTCCAGGGGATCGTATCGTCGTCGCGCGCGCCGACCCCCTCAATGGTGTTGTGCTCGATGCGGTCGTGGGCGCTGAAGCCGGTCAGGACCAGGAAGCGCCAGGTCTTGCCACTGGGTGCCGGCGAGGAGAGCCGATTGTTCCGGATCAGCAGGTCGTGCGTGTCGTGCCCGGCGAGGAAGTTGTGAGAGATCGTTCCCGCTGGCGTGCCGCGGTAGATGTTGTCGGTGATCTGCCAGGGACCGTGGAAGAACTCGATCGAGCCGCCGCGGAGCCGATTGCCGGCGATCACGCCGCTCTGGGCCCCGACCAGCCGCATCAACCGGATCGCGTCGACCCAGCCGCGGTGCGGCTCGACCGGCGGCACCTCCAGGTCCAGCCGGGTGAAGGTCAGGTTGACCTTGAGCTCGTCATGACCATGGTCGCGACTGTCGGTGACCCCGATCAGGGCCGGCCCCCAGGAGACGTCGTTGTCCCACCGCACCGGGCCCTCGAAGCGGACGGCGAACCCCTCCAGCGTGGTATTGCCGCAGTGGACCTTGATGGCGGTCGTCCAGGCGGGGTCGGACGGGTCCTGGGCGAAGACCACGGTCGCGCCGCCTGGGGCCGTCACCGTCACCGGCCGGTTGAGCACCAGCGGATGGCGCAGCCGGTAGCTCCCCTGGGTCAGGACCACGGTCCCATACCGCTGGACCATCGCCTGGAGATCGTCACCCGGCCTGGCCTCGACGCGCGTCGGGGCCGGCGGCGCGGCGCGACGGCCCGGGTCGGCGGCTCCGCCGGGAAACCGGGCCAGCGACATCCCGCCGTTGGCCCAGAGGAAGCGCACCAGGAAGGTGTCGCCACGGCCATCGCGTTCGGGCGGGAAGAAGAGATCGGCCGAGGTCCGATCGGGGCTGAGGATCACGTCCATCGGCTGGGCGCGCGGATCGGGCGGCAGCACAACGCGATCGCCGGCTCGGTAGATCCACGTGCCGTGAACCGTGTCGCTCAAGACCACCGCCGCCAGCGGCGACGAGCGCGGCAGGCCGCCCAGGGCCACGTGCACGTCCCCCGGACGGTTGCGGCCCGCGCCGTCCTGGCCCAGCCACTTCGCCGTGACGGCGCGCTCTTCCTCGACGCGCGGCAGCGGGGCCTGGTGCACCCGCAGCGCGGGATCGCACCGACCCGCCGCGACCGTCGCGCCGTCCCGCTGCTCGTTCTCGTAGAGGACCGTGAGCCGGAGGCGCAACCCGGACAGGTTCCGCTGCGGCTGGAAGAAAAGGTCGCCCTGGGACGGGTCCTTCTCGTCGCGGATCAGCTCGGCGCTGGGCAAAAGCTGGGGATTGGTGCCGAATTCCCAGTGAGTCCCGGCTGCCCCATCGATCCGAATCGCTTTGACCTTGACCTGGGTCTCCAGCTTGCTGAGGTGGATCCGGGCATCCTGCAAGCCGTCAGGACCGACCGCCGGCCCCGGCCCCGTCCGATCCTGCCCGTCCTGGCCCAGCCATCGGGCCTGGAGCCCGACCGACGAGATCCGCCGGTTCGGATCATTCTGGCGCTCCCGTGCCGGGATGCGTTCGTCCGCGGCAGCCGCCGGCAGGAATCCCTCGGCGATCCCCAAGGAAAGGACAATCAGCACCATCCCTGTTGTTGGCCGCATGACTACCTCCATGCATCAAATGGTCGGTCCCTCGGTTGTTGGGTTCGGGACGTTGGTGTGGCAAAGCATACCAGATTTCTGGGCGGAAACCTGTGGACAATCGCCCGCGCCGGACAGTTATCCTCACTATGGGAACGATCATGACGAGTGAACCCAGCGACCTGATCGAGCTGCGCCGGCGCATCGAGCGCGGGGATGAGGCTGCGCTTGTGGAGCTGTTCGTGCGGCAGCGCGAACGCCTGAAGCGCATGGTCAAGCTGCGAATGGACCGGCGGCTCCAGGGCCGGATCGATCCCTCGGATGTGCTCCAGGAGGCGAGCCTCGAGATCGTCAGGCGGGCGCGCGAGTATCTGGCGGATCCATCCATGCCGGCGTTCCTCTGGCTCCGCTGGATCACCGGTCAGAGGCTGCTGATCTTGCATCGTCGACACCTCGGCAGCAAGGTGCGGGACGTCGGGTTGGAGGTTTCGCTCCATCATGGTGTGCTCCCCCAGGCGACGTCGGTCTCGCTGGCGGCCATGCTGCTGGGCCGGCTGACCTCGCCCACGCGGGCCGCCCTGCGGGCCGAGATCCAGCTCCGGCTCCAGGAGGTGCTCAACGCCATGGACCCGATCGATCGCGAGATCCTCACGCTCCGCCACTTCGAGGAGTTGAACAACAACGAGACGGCCCAGGTCCTGGGGATTCCAAGACGGCGGCCAGCAACCGTTACATCCGCGCGCTGAAGCGGCTCAAGGATGCCCTCAGCGGCATGCCGGGCTTCTTTGCCGATGATCCGGACAGATAAGTCGGTCAGACTCTCAGCCTGACCTGACCTGAGCGTCAGGCTGAAAGCCTGACCGAGGGAGGAGGACGAGGCATGTCTGGGCCCGACCCCACCTCCAGCGTCGAGCGGGATCCGGTCGAGATGCTCGCCGAGGAATTCGTGGAG
Organism: Isosphaeraceae bacterium; assembly: GCA_021324445.1. Classification (GTDB taxonomy): domain Bacteria; phylum Planctomycetota; class Planctomycetia; order Isosphaerales; family Isosphaeraceae; genus JAJPJC01. Next base: position 6,518 of record JAJPJC010000387.1, on the reverse strand, counting down.
CGGCGGCGGCGGGGCGAGCGGCCGTCGCTGACCGAATACACCAGCCGCTACCCCGACCTCGCTGAGGTCATCCGCGACCTCTTCCCCGCGCTGGTGATGATGGAGCAGCTCAAGCCGGCCAGCGCGGAGACCAGCGGCCGGATCGGGGATCGTCCCGCCGGTCCGACGCGCCCTCTCGGTGAGCCGATGGGGCGCCTGGGCGAGTACCGCCTGCTTCGGGAGCTCGCCCGCGGCGGCATGGGGGTCGTGTACGAGGCGGTGCAGGAGTCGCTGGGCCGCCACGTCGCGCTCAAAATCCTGCCCGGCAATGCGCGGCTGACCGCCAATCAGATCGAGCGGTTCCAGCTCGAGGCCCGCTCGGCCGGCCGGCTGCACCACGGCAATATTGTGCCAGTTCACGGCGTGGGCGAACACCAGGGCGTGCATTACTACGCCATGCAGTTCATCCAGGGGCACGGCCTGGATGCGATCCTCGACGACTTGCGGCGGCTCCGCGGCCTGGTCGAGGGGACGGCCTTGTCGTGCACGGACAACGAGACTGCTCCGCAAACCGACGACCCGACGGGTTCCCTGGCCCTGGCACGTTCGCTCGTGTCTGGGACGCTCGGAGGTACCCTGGCTCCGACTGAGGCGACCGCTGTTCTGGACTCGGTCTCCGCGGCCGGCGGCTCCGTCACCACCTCCGGATCGCAGCCTGCGACCGGCGTGGCCCAGCAGGCGTCCCCGCGGACCTCTTCAGCCGGCCCGGGAGCCGGCTCGACCGACTCCTCGGCGCTGTCGCTGGCCGTGGAGGCGCAGTTCTACCGCTCGGTGACGCGGATCGGCATCCAGGTCGCCGACGCCCTGGCCTACGCTCATCAGCAGGGCGTCCTCCATCGCGACATCAAGCCGTCCAACCTGATGCTCGACGTCGCCGGCCATGTCTGGGTGACCGACTTCGGCCTGGCCAAGCTCGAAGGCTCGGACGGCCCGACCCGTACCGGCGACATCGTCGGCACGGTCCGCTACATGGCACCGGAGCGGTTCGACGGCTGGTCGGACCGGCGGAGTGACGTGTACGGCCTGGGCGCCACCCTCTACGAGCTGTCGACCCTGCGCCCCTTATTCCCCGGCGCCGCCCAGGCCGAGCTGATGGAGAAGGTGCTGCACGCGGCGCCCGAACCGCCCCGCAAGCTCGACCCGGCGATCCCGCGCGACCTGGAGACGATCGTGCTCAAGGCGATCGCCAAGGAGCCGGGCGACCGCTACCCGACGGCCCAGGCCCTGCGCGACGACCTCCAGCGGTTCCTGGAGGACCGGCCGATCCTGGCGCGGCGGAGTACACCCCTGGAGCGGTTCTGGCGCTGGTGCCGGCGGAATCCCGGGCTGGCCGCGGCCAACATCACCGCGGCGGTCCTGACGACCCTCCTGGCCATCGTCTCGACCCTGGCGGCCTGGAACTACCGCGATCAGCGCGACCAGATCCACCGCGACCTGGTCCAGATCCAGACCAGCGAGGCGCGCGAGCGCCAGGCCCGGATCGAGGAGCGGCAGGCCCGAATCACGGAGCGCAGGCGGCTGTTCGAGGCGCTCGAGGCTCGGGCCCGCGCGACGCGGCTCAGTAAGCAGATGGGGCAGCGGTTCGACAGCCTCGAGGCCCTGTGCGAGGCCGCGGCGATCGGCCGCGAGCTGAACCTTCCTCCCGAGAAGTTCGATCCGCTCCGCGATCAGGCGATCGCCTGCCTGGCGCTGCCCGACCTGAAGCCGACCGGCCGGGCCATTTCGTTTTCGCCGGGAGTCTATCTCGCGGCGTTCGACCCCACCATGACCCGCTATGCCCTGCGGTTCAAAGATGGGACGATCCGGGTCCAGCGCCTGGCCGACGACCGGGAGATTGCCCGCTTCCAGGCCCGGGGCGACCGTAACATCCACGTCTTCGGCTTCAGCCCGGACGGCCGCTACCTGGCCACCACCCATCATCCGCACTTCGACCTGACGGTCTGGGATGTCCAACGGCGTGCGGTCGTCGTGAACGACCCGGGCCGCGTCTCGTGGGGGGCGGCCCAATTCAGCCCGGACAGCCGCCGGATCGTCATCGGCCATGAGGATGGGGAGTTCCTCCTCTACAACCTGGCGACCGGTCAGCCCAGTCGGCGATGGCGGCAGCGGGCACCCTCGGAACTGGCCTTCAGTCCCGACGGGGCCCGGATCGCCCTCCTCGAGCGGAACGATCGGAGGTTCTCCGATTCTTTACGCATCCTGGAAGCCGAGTCGGGGCGGCTCGTCCGGTCGATCCCGATTCCCCGCCTCCCCCTCACAACCGTGGTCTGGAGTCCCGACGGCACCACGCTGGCGACCCCGTGCAGCGATGGCAAGATCTACCTCTGGGATGCCGCCACCGGCATCCGGAAGGTGACCCTCGAGGGCCACACCAACGAGGGGCTGTTCGTGGGCTTCCACCCCGCCGGCACCGTGCTGGCCAGCGATGGCTGGGAACGCCGGCTCTGGCTCTGGGACCCGGTCCTGGGCCGGCCCTGGTTGAATCTGCCCGGTGCCAAGTGGATCGCGGATCGGAATCTCCTCAGCCATGACGGCCGGGTCATCCTCCTGCGGGAGGACCAGTCGATCACCTACCAGATCGATCCGGCCCTGGAATACCGGACGTTGGCCCATCCGGCGAGCCGGCCGATCGGGTACAATGCCCCCTCGATCCGCCGCGACGGCCGCGTTCTGGCCGTCGGCACCAACCTCGGCGTGGTCCTGTGGGACCTGGCCCGGGGCACCGAGCTCGCCTGGCTGCCGATCGGCGAGGTCCGGCAGATGATGTTCGAGTCCTCGGGCGAACTGCTGACCAGCGGAGTGGCCGGCGTGCTGCGCTGGCCGGTCCGGCTGGATCCCGACCGGCACGAGTTCCGCACCGGCCCGCCCCAGCAATTGCCGCTGCCGGCGACCGTCGACGGTATCGCCGAGGACCATTCGGGCAGGACCGTGGCCTTAGCCTACTACAAGACCTGCCACGTCCTGACCCCGCAGGGACCGCTCCAGGTGGGGCCGCTCGACGACTGCCGCCACGTCGCCCTCAGCCCCGATGGCCAGTGGTTGGCCACGGGCAGTCATGGGAAAAACGGTTTCCAGGTCTGGCGGCTCCGCGATGTCACACAGGTGGCTCATCCGGTGACCGAAGGGTTCGGGTATGTCCGGTTCAGCCCCGATGGGAAATGGCTGATGACCTGGATGTCTCCCTGCCGGCTCTGGGAAGTCGGGACCTGGCGCGAGGCGCGGCAAATCGGCGGCATCGGTCACGGGTTCTCTCCCGACGGCCGGCTTTTGATCGTCCAGGATGCGACCAAAGCGATCCGCCTGGTCGAGAGCGAGACGGGCCGCATTCTCGCGCGATTCGAGAGCCCCGACCTGTGCGCCGTGGAGGCGGCGACCTTCAGCCCCGACGGGTCGCGGCTGGTCGTGACCACCAGGGACGGCCCAGCCGTGCACGTCTGGGACCTCCGCGCCATCCGCCGCCATCTGGCCGGGATGGGACTGGACTGGGACGCGCCGGCCTATTCGGACGACGATCCGGCCAGTTCCGCGCTGCCTCCCTTGCCCCCGATTCAGGTCGAGCTCGGTCCGTTGGCCGGCCACGTCGAACACTTCACCGAATCCGCCCGCGCCCTGTTCGACCGGTACACGGCGCGGCTCCAGGCGGATCCCAACGATGCCGACGCCTATCACCATCGCGCTCACGCCCGGGCCGATCTGGTACGCTCGTTAGCCGACCTGGAACGTTTCGGCGAGGCGATCGCCGACGTGACGAAGGCCATCCAACTGCGGCCGGAGGATGCCCATCTCCGCGAATTCCGGGGAAAGTTGCAGGGGAACCTGGCGGACTACCGAGGAGAGGTCGAGCATTACGAGGCCGCGATCCGCGACCTGGAAACGGCCCTGCGGCTGAAACCGGATCAGCCCCTCGTCCGCGACCGGCTCGCCCTCTATGAGAACAACCTGGCCTGGAAACTGGCCAACGGGCCCGACGCGAGTCGCCACCTCGACCGGGCGCTGGCCCTGATCGAGCAAGCCATCCGCCTGACCCCCGGGCAGCCGGTGTCTCTGAACACGCTGGGCGTGGTCCAGTACCGCAGGGGCCGGTACGCCGAGGCCCTCGCCACCCTCCAGAGGAGCCTGGCCGCCGGCCACGGGCAATCGGACGGCTTCGACCTGTTCTTCCTGGCCATGGCCCACCACCGGCTGGGACACCGCGACCAGGCCAAGAATTGTTTTGATCGCGCCGTCCGCTGGGTGAAAGATCAGAAGAACCTCACCGCGCCATACGCCAGGGAGCTGGCCGCCTTCCAGGCCGAGGCCAGGATCGTGCTGACCGACCTTCCCGACGACGTCTTCGCCGGGCCACGGTAGGGCGGGGCACGCCCGGGCTGCGCCCGCGGCAAACCGGGTGGGGTGCCGCGGCGCATCGATTCCACGGCGAATCGCAAGGAATCATCGAAAAGGATCTCCCGCGTGTGGACAAACCATCGGCCAGCGCAGTTCTCATGATGGGCCGCCGCACGTCGTGGCGCCCCGGGTTTCTCCCCATCGAGGTCTCACTCATGAACGTGATCGCCCTGGCCCGCCGATTCCGGCGCGCCGCGCGTCCGCGGAGATCTGCCGGCCTGGCGCTCGAGTCCATCGAGCAGCGGCTGGCCCCGTCGCCGACTCTCCCCCTGCCCCCACCGCATGTCCCCACCTCGGTGGCGCTCTTCCAACCCCCCGACCCATGCGCCGCGCAGGCCACGCACTTGGAACCGCCCAACCCGTGCTAGAAACCGGGTCGAGTCGTGAGCCATGAACCCGCGTCCGGATCCGAGCGGTCCGGCACTACGCCGCGCCGCTCGGCCCGATCACGTCCGGCAGCCGGACGCGACCGGTTTGAACGCGCCCGCTCGGGAAGGAACCATCCCCGACGGAGGTACGTCGAAGTCCGACGTGTCCCCGACTCACACCCTCTGACAGCAGGAGGACGCGACGATGCCACACCCCGTTGATCGATCGCAGGTGAAGCGGTGGAGGGACATCATCCTCCAGCCGGCGCGGTGCCGCGGCCGGCGGGGGCCACGCTCTGCACCCTGGCTCGAGGCGCTCGAGGATCGGACGGTCCTCAGCCCCTTGCTCGTCACCAACAATCACGACAGCGGCGCCGGCTCGCTGCGCTACGAGATCGCCCAGGCGGTCAGCGGCGATACGATCCAGTTCGCGCCCAGCCTCGACGGTCAGACGATCCCGCTGACCAGCGGCGAGCTGGACATCACCCAAAACCTGGACATCGACGGCCCGGGCGCCCAGTTACTGACCGTCAGCGGCGGCAGCAGCCGCGTCTTCGCCATCGCCGCCGGCGTCAAGGTGAGCCTCTCCGGCCTGACCATCGCCGACGGCCTGGCCGTCCAGGGCGGCGGGATCGACAACTCCGGCACGCTGACGGTCGACCACTGCATCCTGACCGGCAACACGGCCGTCGGTGGCAGCGGCACGGCCACGACGCCCGGCGCCGCCAACGGCGGCGGGATTGCCAATGAGGTCGGCGCCACCCTGAAGCTCACTCACGATCTGCTCACCGACAACGTGGCGGCGGCGAGTCCGGGGAATGACGCCTTTGGTGGCGCCCTGCTGAACTTGGGCACCGCCACGATCGCAAACTCCACCTTCACCGGCAACCAGGCCACCGGCGGCGGCAGCACGAGCTACTACGCCGGCAGCTATGGCGCCGGCATCTTCAGCTTCGACAACTCGACACTCACGGTGTCCAACAGTGCGTTCACCGGCAACCGGTCGATCGCCGCCAGCGGCCTGTACTTCGGTGATGCCGCCGCCATCGATGTCGAGTTCGGCGCGGTCGCGACCATCAGCAATTCCAGTTTCACCGGCAACGTGGGCACTGGCGGCGCGGGTGTCGAGGGCCAGGGCGGCGCCATTTTCGCCGAGGGCTCGACCCTGACGTTGACCAACAGTTCCTTCACGGACAACCAGGCCATCGGCGGCGCCTTGAACAGCGCGGTTTCCGGGCAAAGCCTTGGCTTTGGCGAGGGGGGCGCGATCTTCATCTTCCCGAGTACGACGGCAACCCTCACCAACTGCACGCTCACCGGCAACCAGGCCATCGGCGGCAGCGGTGCCCCCAGTGCCACGACCCCTCAATACAACGGCCAGGCGGGGGGCGGTGCCATCGCAGATGCTGGAGGCTCTCTGTCCTTGACCAACTGCGCACTGATCGGCAACCAGGCCATCGGCGGCAGCGGTGCCAACTCTCCGGCCTCGGCCAACGGGATCGGATTTGGCGGTGGGATCGACCTGATCGCCGGCGCGACGGCCACGATCCGCAACAGTTCGCTGATCGACAACCTGGCCCAAGGTGGTTTTGGAACCGCCGACGCCGGCGGTACCGCCTATGGCGGCGCCATCGAGGACACCGGTGGCGCCGCGAGCCTCAGCTCAACACTCACGCTGAGCAACAGCAAGCTGATCGGCAACCAGGCCATCGGCGGCGCCAGATC
>JAJPJC010000107.1 GCA_021324445.1 Isosphaeraceae bacterium | reverse complement strand
TTCCAAGGGGAGGCGCCGGAACGCTCTCCCAGGGGCTACCGCCCCTGGCTATTGACCACCGCCCCCATTCGGGGGCTCAGATACCCTTAGGAACAGACTCTCAGTGCTTACAAGGCAGCCTGGGAATCCGCCCAGCGAAGCAAGGGGCAGACTCCGACCGCGAAAGCGTGGAAGCGCTACTGCGACGACATCTGTGACGGGGCGATCTGGAACTTGAGCCTGCTCAACGCCGAAGACCTTGGAGACCTCGCCATCGAGCATTGCATAGCCAATTTTCACGAGGTCTTCACGCTTCCCCGTCAAGTTCTCGAATCGCTGCTCAAAGCCAGGAACCAAGACCGTCCCCAACTTCTCCCTCCCTACCGCGAACACCTCTCGCAATCCTTCGCGAGATTCTTCATGAGAGTTGGCCTTCCCTCTCCGGTGACCAGAACTTGGGAAGTGGCCCTGCCCGCCATGGGATCATGAGGCAGCCGGGGACGGCTGCCCCACCGACCCAGGCCTGCCACGACGGGACGATCCGGGCGGGTCAACTCGGCTCCGGTCGGAGTGGAGGGGGAATTCCTTGATCGGGATCGGGCGGGAAGCTCCCCCACCTTGGCGAGCAACGGCTGATGCCGTATCATGCTTCCGATGAGCTTCGGTAACCTTCGGAGACAAGCGGATGAAGTGCCTGATCGTCTACTACGCCAACGGCCAGTGGTTCGGTGAGGAAGTGTCCTGGAAGCGATCCGGCAGCGGGACCTACCGCGAGACCACGCGCATCGAGATCCCCCAGACCAAGGCCGAGATCGAGGCGTTCGCCCTCGAGAACCGCTACGTGATCGAGTGGCGGGGCCTGATTCCCACCGAGACCCCGACGGCCGCCGTCGGGGCGTGAATGGGTCCTGGTATCGGAGACGATCTAGTCCAGAACAGGTGGCGGGGGCCGTTGAGGCGGTCGAGCGGACGCCGGTTCAGGCGAGGCGGTCCCGCTCCAGGCGGGCCACGAAGGCGGCGTGCTCGGGGGAGTTCACGCCGTGCTGGACGAGGGCGAAGACCGCATTCACATCGCCGCGAATCAAGGTGGCCGGATCGAGCCAGAGACCGGGAAAGACCGTGCCGCGCAGGATGCCGTCGGCCGCCGCATCGAGCGGCTCGTAGCGATCCTGGTGCAGAATGAACCAGTCGATCTGCCGATCGAGGACGCGCCAGACGACGTATTCGCGGCCGCCGTTCCGCCGATAGGCCTGGAGCTTATCCCCCAGGTCATAACTGGCGCTGCTGGAGGCCGTTTCCGCGACCAGGTCGGGCGCGCCCTCGATGTAGCCTTTCTCCCCGATCCGCACCCGGCCCCCATGCTCCGGCTGAATGAACAGAAGGCAATCCGGCTAAGGCATGTTGTCCAGATCCAGTCGCACCGTGCTATTGTCACCCACCTCGACACCCGGCGTGCTCCCCTCGTACGCGCACAGCCAGAAATTGAGATGGGAATGCTGCCGGCCATGGTACCGCTGCCGGACCGGTGAAGGCGTGTGAACGACTCCTTCAATGAGCTCAGCCTTCTTGAGGTGGGGCATCGCGTCATACCGCCGCTCGAACTCGGTGCGAGTCAGGCGGTCGCCGTTTTCCAGCGGCGGGATGGCACCGTTGCCTGGAGGCTCGCTTGGCCCGGCAACCTTGGTCGATGGGATTGAGACAGCCATGGGATCGGCCTCCGGGACGCCGGATTCGCTCGCAGCAATCGCGCTCGCCATCATACGCGATTCCGCGCCGGCCCGGAAGATCGGCGAACCGGCAGCCGCGGGGGCAGGCGCGGCTCGCCCGGCCAAGGACCGGTGATGAAGCTGGAGGCGAGCGGATCCCCCCGTCGGGCCGACCGGGATGGGAGATCGTCGGCCCCAGCAACCCGGACCCGAGCCACCCGTTGGCGGTCGCGGTCGGCACCGCTGGATCCGGCGTGGCCGGCGTGGAGTTTGCAAGCAGGAAGCCATTGGCGAATACCAGAACCGACCACCCCGTAAGCGGCACCAATCTCCTTTCTGAAGAGGCATCCCATGAGGCCCGCTCGCCTGGCCTGGCTCGCCCTCGCCCTGGCCCTGGCCGGAACCACTCCGCTGTCCGCGGTGATGGCGGCCGACTTCGACCTGGCCACGGACCGGCCCGCGGGAACGCTCGAAGTCGTCGCCACCTTCGGCGACCCGATGCCCACCGGGGTCACCGTCTCCCACTCCGAGCGGATCTTCGTCTGTTTCCCCCGCTGGGGCGACCTGGTCGATTTCACCGTCGGCGAGCTCCAGAGAGGGCGGGTCGTCGCCTATCCCAGCTCGATCCTCAATACTCCCGAACCCGGTCATGCGGCCGAGCGGCTGATCTCGGTGCAGAGCGTGGTGGTCGACCCCAAGAATCGCCACTGGCTCGTCGACACGGGGAGCGTCGCCTTCGGCCCGACGTCGTTCGGCGGGCCAAAGCTCGTCGGCGTCGACCTGGAGAAAGACGCGGTCTTCCAGACGATCACCTTCCCCCCGCAGGTGGCCCTGCGGACGTCCTATCTCAACGATGTCCGGTTCGACCTCCGCCGCGGCGGGGCGGGCTTCGCGTTCCTCACCGACTCATCCGACCAGGGGCCCAATGGCCTGATCGTGGTCGACCTGGCCTCGGGTCGGAGCTGGCGGCGGCTTCACGACCACCCCTCAACCAAGGCCGACCGCCAGATGCTCCCCCTGGTCGAGGGCCGGCCGTGGCTGGACCAGCCGCCGATCGGCGATCCCAAGCCGGTGGCCATGGGCTGCGACGGCATCGCCATCGGTTCCGACGGCGCACGCCTTTACTACTGTCCGCTGGTCAGTCGCCATCTCTACAGCGTGAGCATCGACGCCCTGGTGGACCCGCGCCTGACCGACCGGCAGGTCGCGGCGACCGTGATCGACCACGGCGAGAAAGGGGCATCCGACGGCCTGGAGTCGGACGACAAGGGCCGGATCTACGCGACGAGTTACGAGCAGAATGCGATCCTCCGCCTCCTCCCGGAAGGTGGGCTCGAGACGATCGTGCGCGACCCCCGCGTGCTCTGGCCGGATACGATGTCGGTCGCCCGCAACGGTTATCTCTACTTCATCGCCAACCAGCTCCACCGCCAGGCTCGGTTCAATCGGGGGATCGACCGGCGGCAGAAGCCGTATGTCTTGTTTCGCGTCCGGCTCGACGCGGGACCGGTACGGCTTGTCCGGTGAGGCGATCGTCTCGCGGCCGTGCGAGGGGATTTATGTCCCCAGGGGCCGGCGCCGCCAGACGATCTGGCAGCGATTGCCGCCCGGGTCCTTGAAGAACGCCGTCTTCATGTCGGCGGTGTCGACCAGGGTCTCAGTCTCGAAGACAATCCCCAGCCGTTCGAGCTCCGCCCGCTTCGCCGGCACGTCGTCGACCCACAAGGCCAGGTGGCAGACCCAGCGCTGGTTGACCTCCGGAGAACCCGAGGGCCGGCCCAGGATCTCGATCGCCATCCCCTGGTCATCGGCCAGGAAGTACCCCGGGGGATCGCCGCCGCTCTCGACGATCACGTGCAGCCCCAGGGCACTCACGTAGAAATCCTTCAGGGCCGTCGGATCGTCGGCGTAGATCGCGAAATGCTCGAGCTTGGACATGTTGTGAGTTCCAGATTGCAGATTCCAGATTCCAAATACCCGATGCCGATCCCGGGGGATGAGTCAGCGTTTCGACTTCGACTGGGCCAGCGCGAGGATCGTCTCCCACTGGCCCTGGGTCACGGGCTGGACGGAGAGCCGGCTTCCCTTGCGGAGGAGTTCCATCCCGGCCAGTTCGGGGACGCGGCCCAGAGAGGGCAGATCCAGGGGCGGATCGATCGCGCGGACCGCCCGGATCGCGACCTGGTACCACGTGGGGTTCGCCCGGTCGCTCTTGGGGTCGTAATGGTCGGCCTTCGGGTCGAAGGCGGTCGGGTCGGGATGCCCGGCCCGGACGACCTCCGCGATCCCGACGATCGCCGGCGGCTCGGCACTGGAATGATAAAAGAGCACGCCGTCGCCCACCTGCACCTGGTCGCGGAGGAAGTTCCTCGCCTGGTAGTTCCGCACACCGTCCCAGCCCGTCGTCCGAGCGGGCTCGGCCAGCAAGTCGGCGAACGAATACGCCGTCGGCTCCGACTTGAATAACCAGTAGGCCATGGATGCGGGCACCTCCCAAGGAACGACCCGAAGGACCGACCACTGGCTTATACCAGACCGCGCCCGTGGCATGCGAGATGCCATGCCCCGTTTCCTCGAGTCGAATTGCTGGTTTTCGACATTGGACGTAGAATGCGTGTCGGGTCGGCCACTGAACTGGTCACCCAGAGCCAGTCGAGGAGGGATCATGAAAGCAGCCAGGCGCCTCCGTGATCCGGATGAGACGGTGGACCTGAGAACGCTGATCTTGAACGTTGTCCCGGATGCAGAGCATTGGATGGATACACCCAACCCCCACTTCGACCTCGCGAAGCCTAAGGACTTGATCGGTACGGAAAAGGAGAAGCATCTCCGAAACCTCGTCCGGGCGGTCAAGAACGGGATGTTCTCGTGAACTTGAGGGCCTGCCGTTCGCTGGCAACGTCCGACTCGAATCGGCGGACGGAGCCGCGTCCTACAAAAGACTCGAGATTCCGCCCCTGTAGCGGGCTCCGTCCGGCGACTCTGCGATCCGCTTTCCCCTTTGCGTGGACCAATTTAGTCCTCCAAAGAGAGTGCCCAGGAAGGGCAGACGTCCCCACGCATGGAGGCAACACGTCACATCATGCGGTCCCGCCGGGAAGCTCTGGCCTTCGCCTGGGTCCTGGGCGTTTGCGTGACGGCGTTCTTTCACGAGACGCTGCTGGGCGGGAAGGTCCTCAGTCCGGCCGACGTGCTGCGGGTCTCGGCGAGCTTTCGGGGTGAGGGCGTCGGGGATTTCGAGCCGGCGAACCGGCTCTTGATGGACCCGGTGTTGCAGTTCCAGCCGTGGCTGGAGTTCAACCGGCGGATGGTGCGGAGCGGGCGGCTGCCGCTGTGGAATCCGTTCGCCGGCTGTGGCGTGCCGCATCTGGCCAACGGGCAGAGCGCGGTGTTCGACCCGTTCCACCTGATCGCCTATCTTGGTCCGACACCCGAGGCTTATGCCTGGATCGCGGCCGGGCGGCTGTTCACCGCGGGGCTGGGGATGTTCTGGCTGGCGCGGTCGTGGGGGCTCCGCTTCTGGGGCCGCTGGTTCGCGGGGCTGGTCTATCCCTTCTGCGGCTTCCTGGTCGTCTGGCTGCTGTTCCCCGTCACGGCGGTCGCGATCTGGATGCCGTGGCTCTTCCTGGCGACAGACGGGGTGTTTCGATCAGCCGGGCCGCGGGCCGCGGGCCGGTTGGCCTTCGCGGTGGCGCTCGTCCTGTTCGGAGGTCACATCCAGACCAGCGCGCATGTCCTGCTGGCGGCCGGCCTGTACGCCGCGTGGCGCTTCGGATCCCGGCGCGGTCGCGGGATCGATCCGCGCCGCATCGCGTGCTGGTGGGCGGCGGGGACCGGGCTGGGCATCGCGCTGGCGGCCGTCCAGGTCGTGCCGCTGGCGGACTATCTGACCCGGAGCCCGGTCTGGAGCGATCGGCAACGGGAGCACCCGGCCTGGTGGACACTCGCGCGGCCGCGGCTGCTCGACGCGATCTGTACAGTCATTCCCTACGCGTATGGCAGCCAGCGGCGCGGGCACCCCAACCTGGCCCGGGCCCTGGGCGTGCAGAACTTGAATGAATCGGCGGGGGGTTATGCCGGGCTGGCGACGGCGCTGTGGCTGGCGCCGCTGGCCTGGTCCGCGCGGCGACGCGTGCGGCGCGTGCCCTTCCTGGTGGGGTTGGTCATCTTCGGCTTGCTGGGGGCCTTCCAGCTCCCACCGGTGGACAACCTGCTGCGCGGGTTGCCCGTCCTGGAGGTCACCGATAACCGGCGGCTGACCCTCTGGGTCGCCTTCGGCTTGACCCTGCTCGGCGGGATCGGGCTGGACCACCTGGGTCGCCCGCACCGGCCGGCGCGGGGCTGGATCACGCTGTGGGTTGTCGGGGCATCGGCCCTGGGCCTCCTGGCCGGCGCAGCCCACCGGTTCGAACCGGCCCTGCGGGCGCGGGCGATGGCGCATTATCGCGCGGCCGCGGCCTCAACCCCCGGTGCCGATCCCACCAATTACCAGGAGCGGGCCCAGCGCCAGGTGCGCCAGGCGCTGGAGTTCCTCCCGCGATACTACGGCCTGGTGGCCGCGGAGCTGGGCGTGCTGGCGACGGCGGCGCTGCTGCTGGGCCGAACCGGGCGGTACCCCCAGGGACTGCCTCCCGCGTTGATCGGGTTGACGCTCTCGGAGCTGGGTCTCTTCGGGTTCGGGCTCAACCCGGCGATTCCACGTCATGACCATGAGGTCGAGCCGCCGTTGATCGCGCGATTGCGCCGCGAGCTGCCGCCGGAGGCACGGGTCCTGGGGCTGGGCGCGGAGCTGCCGCCCAACGTCCTGATGCGCTACGGGCTGGCCGACCCGCGCAATTACGACTCGGTCGAGCTGGAGAACAGCCTGGCCTGGTTCGACCCGCTCTACGAACCGTCGCCTGCCGCGCGGACCAGCCGTCGCGCCGTGACCTGGGCAACGGCGGTCCGCGCAGTCAACCGCCTGCGCGACTCGGGCGTGGCTGCGATCGTCGCCGCGACGCCCCCCCCGGCCCTGGCCTTCGACCGGGTCGAGCGCCTCGACCGCGTCTGGATCGCCCGGCTCGACGCCCGACCCTGGGCCGAGGCGCCCGGAGCCCAGCTCGCCTGGAGCCGGCAGCCGGGATGGGCCCGGATCCTCGTCCAGGCCACCGCACCCAGCCGGGTCGTCGTGCGCGAGACCCGGGACCCCGGCTGGCGCGCACTCCTCGATGGCCGGCCGGTCGCCATCGCGCCAGCTGGACCGGCTTTCCTTGGCGTCGATGTCCCATCAGGTCATCATGAAATCGTCCTGGAATACGATCCCGTCGCAGTGCGGATCGGCCTGGCGATCTCGGCCTCGGCGCTGGTCGCCGGGATTCTTGTCTTGACAGGAAACCGGGTGTTTTGGATTCCTGGAATAAGCTGGGGAGGGGCTTGGACGGAGCCAAGCCCCCGAGTTAGAATCGGGTGAAGAACCTCTTCCGGACTTGACGACCGTCTCATCAATCCGAAGGAAGACTCGCTGATGGTCCACTTCACGTGCGATCTCTGCGGAAAGGACTTGAGCGCTTCCGGCGACGGCCGGTACGTGGTCAAGATGGAGGCCTACCCAGGCTTCGACCCGACCGAAATCAAGGAGGAAGATCTTGACGATGATCCGATGGAGGCGGTCGCTCAAATCCTGCAGCGCGACGAAGCCCTCGTTCCCGAGGACCTCGCCAAGCCACTTCACAAGGGCTTCCGATTCGATCTCTGCTCGTCGTGCCATCACAAGTTCCTCAAGGACCCCCTGGGCAAGGACGCGCTCCGCTCCTTCGACTTTAGCAAGAATTGAGCTTCCCATCCTTGCGAGCATGTGAACGTGCGCGCTCCCGCGGATCTGACTGCGCCGTGTCCCCGCTCGACTGAGGCGGCCGTCGCTGACGACGCAGGGGAGATTCCGGATTCCCAATCCCCGATTCCCAAGGGCCGGAAAACCACCCGGGTTGCCCGCGGAGATTTCCGGAGGCGCGCCTCGCGGCCGGCTCTACCGGGCGATGAAGAGGATGAGGTTGGTGATCACGGAAACAGCCAGGAGCATCGCCATGGTCGCGATGATGTGATGGCGGCTCTTGACGTAGGCGGCGATCTCGACCATCTGCTCGGCGCTGGGCCCCGCTCGTCCCAGCTCATCGGCTTCCCCTTCCGCCAGGGCCAGCAGGGACTCGGTCTTCTGGCCGGCGATCATGGGGCCCTCGTCGCGGAGCAGGCATTTCAGGTCGAGGATCAAGTCGTCCGGGGTGTGATAGCGCTGCTCACGGTTCTTGGCCATCATGGTCTCCACGACCATCCCCAGACCCCCGGAGAGCTTGGTGTTGAGATGGTCGGGCGGCACGATCATGACGTTGGGATTGACGTGCTTGCGCATCACCTCGGTGGGGGACTCGCCGCCGTAGGGAACCCGGCCGGTCACCATGTGATACAAGGTTGCGCCCAGGCTGTAGATGTCCGCCCGGATGTCGATGTTGGTCTGACCGCGGACCTGCTCGGGGCTGATGTAATACGGCGTGCCAATCGCCATGCCGGCCTCGGAGAGGCCCCATTTCTCGTCGTCGGTGATCCGGGCCAGGCCCAGGTCGGCCAGCTTCACCCCGCCCCCTCTGGTCAGGATCACATTCTCCGGCTTGATGTCGCGATGGATTAATCCCCGCTCGTATGCGTGCTTGAGTGCTTCGGCGACCGCCAGCACGATGCGCAGGGCCTCCTTTTCCTCGAAGACCTTGTGTTGGTCGAGGTACTCCTTGATCGTGACTCCTTCGACGTACTCCATCACGAAGAAGTAATGGCCGTCGACCTCGCCGGCATCGATGGCGTTGACGACGTTATTATGGGCAAGCCTGGCCGCAATTTTGGCCTCGCGCTCGAAGCGTTTGATGAATTCCTTGTTCTGGGCGAGGGAATCCAGCAGGATCTTGATGGCGACCACGCGGTCGACGCTCACCTGCCTGGCCTTGTAGACGACTCCCATCGAGCCTTTGCCGATCTTGCCGATGACCTGGTAGCCGGGGATCTGGAACTTCCGGGTGGTCTCGCCGGCTTCCTGCAGCAGGCGGACCATCTGGCTGCGGGTCAGCACCTTGGCCTCGACCATGATCTCCAGCAGGCTCTTCGGTTCCTCCTTTTGCTTGGCGACCATCTGTTTGCGCTGGGTCTTGCAGGCTTCGATCTCCGCGGCGGTCGCCAGCCCGCGGCGGAGGATCGACTTCTCCAACTGCGATTCATCCAGGCCCGAGAACCCCCGCGGGTCCTTGTTCGAGCTATTGCTTTCGACCGGAGTGGCCATACAGCCGTCCCCTTGAGGTCAGATCCGACATGATGATACGTTCGATGGATGGCTGATCGAGTCAGAACGACTCGGCCACGGACCGCCGGCGTCGACAGCCGGCTCGGTACATCAAAGTATGTTTCCTGCCATCGGCTTGTCAACGGAGTTCCGGCGCAACGGCACGAACGGACGGTCTCCGCCGTCGTCCGCCCGGTAGCGATCCAGGTCCGACCAGGAGGTCGGCCCGAGACTTGAGGCGGAGCGGCAGGCCCGTTATCCTGGATTCCGTGTAATGGAATCATACGGCCCATGTGCCTGGTAGTGACGATCGGCGCGGCCGCTCGCGGTTTTCGACCGCGCAGCGAGGGCCGGGAGGCTGCTTTGATCAAGCTTGGCGTCGTGGCAGGCGACGGGGTCGGCCCCGAGGTGATGGCCCAAAGCCTGGCGGTGCTCGAGGTCGTCGCCCGCTCCGAGGCCCTGGCCTACGAGCTGGTGCCGGTGGACCTCGGGGGCGAGCGCTACCTGCGGACCGGTGAGGTCCTCCCCGACGACGCGCTGGAGGAGCTGCGCCACTGCGATGCGATCCTGCTGGGAGCCGTCGGGCACCCCAACGTCCCGCCGGGGATCCTGGAAAAAGGGGTCCTGCTGCGGCTGCGGTTCGACTTCCACCAGTACATCAACCTCCGTCCCATCCAGCTTTTCCCGGGCGTCGAGGGTCCGATCCGCGGCAAGGGCCCCGACGACGTCGACATGGTCGTCGTCCGGGAAAACAACGAGGACCTCTACGTCGGGGCCGGTGGATTCCTGCGGAAGGGGACCGCCGAGGAGGTCGCGATCCAGACCTCGATCAACTCCCGGGCCGGCGTCGAGCGGACGCTCCGCTTTGCGTTCGAGCTGGCGCGGCGCCGCGGCGGCGCAGGACCGTTCCGCGGCCTGACCGCGGCCGATCGGCGCGACGGCCGGACACGGCAGTTGACCCTCGTGGCCAAGACCAACGTCCTGACGTTTGCCCACGACCTCTGGATCCGCGCCTTCACCGCGGTGGCCGGCGACTATCCTGACGTCAAGTGCGACTACCAGCACGTGGATGCCTGCTGCATGCGGATGGTCACCAGCCCCGAGCGCTTCGACGTGATCGTCACGACCAACATGTTCGGGGACATCCTCACGGACCTGGGTGCCGTGCTCCAGGGGGGCATGGGACTGGCGGCCTCGGGGAACATCAACCCCGAGCGCTCGGCGCCCAGCATGTTCGAGCCGGTCCACGGCTCGGCCCCCGACATCGCCGGCAAGGGGATCGCCAATCCGCTGGCCGCCATCCTCTCCCTGGCCATGATGCTCGATCACCTGGGCCAGCCGCGCGCGGCCAGCCGCATCCGCAACGCGGTCCGCGACGTCTTGCTCCGGCCGGCTCCCAAGACTCCCGACCTCGGCGGCACGGCCACCACCGCCGAGGTCGGCCAGGCCGTCGTAGCGCTGCTGGATCCGAACGTAGGTCAGGCTGGCCAGCCTGACAGCCTGGGAACGTCCGGCTGGACAGCCTGACCTACGCGGGACGAACGGACAAATGACGGAGGACGGTGCTGGCAACGATGGATAGGATCGTGTACCTTAAAGCTTCGGGGAGCCACCATGCCGCACCATCGACCGGTTGAACCCAGTGCGAGGGAACTCTGATGCGTCGAGATTCTGAACGTTTGCCCAGACGCCGGCCAGCCTTCACGTTGATCGAGCTGCTGGTCGTCATTGCCATCATCGGCGTCCTGGTCGCCTTGCTCTTGCCCGCGGTCCAGTCGGCGCGCGAGGCCGCCAACCGGAGCCGGTGCCAGAATAACCTCAAGCAGCTCGCGCTGGCGGCCCACGAGTATCATGACGCGTTCGGCTCGTTCCCCGCCGGCTGGTACTGCTGGCTGGCCACCTACGATGCCAACGGCAACTACACCGGTGGCGACCCCAATTGCATCGCGCTGGCCACCCCCTGGCCGTACATGTGGAGCGGGATGATCGGCCTGTTTCCCAGGCTGGACCAGGCCAACCTCTACGCCGAGATCAATTTCAACCTGCCGGTCACCTGGCCCGATAATCAGACCGCGATCAAACGCACGATCGACGTGTTCGTCTGTCCGTCCAACCGCCGCCCGATCCCAGTGGTGCCGGTGACGGTCCAGAGCGGCACGACCCCGACCTCCCAGCTCGGGCCGTCGGACTACCGCGGCAACATGGCCGCCGGCTACATCACGGCCACCACCAGTCAATGCCCGAACCTCGCTCCCTCCGCGGCGGCGACGAATCCCTATTGCCTGGTTTACGACAATGGCCTGATGTACCAGAACTCGACGGTGAGCATGGCCGACATCACCGACGGCACCACAACCACGATCCTCATGGGGGAGAGCTTGTGGCCCGACGGCGTCTGGTGCAATGCCCCCAGCTCGTGCATCCGGACCAGCATCGACCGGACCATCAACCAGCCGATCACGGCGACGACCTCGACCGGGACGACGGTTTCCTGGCGCTACTGGGCGAGCAAGCACCCCGGCCAGGTCAACTTCGCCTTCTGTGACGGCACCGTGCGGCCGGTGACGTCCCAGATCAACAAGCTGACTCTGAACAAGTTGATGACCCGCAATGGCGGGGAGACAGTCTCCAGCGATGAGCTCAAGTAAGCATAGCGTCCCCGCGGGGGCGGGAGGGGACGACGGTGTGGCGCAAGGGTCGGCCGGGGAGTTCCGGACCGTCGCTGACGGTGGTCTGGCTGTGGCTGGGATTCGGGGCGGCGACGGCGCGCGGTGAGGCGACAGCCCCCGCGCTGAGTCTCGAGCCGGCGCGCGTCGTGCTCGAGGGCGCCGCAGCGCGGCAGCAGCTTGCCGTCACGTTCCGCCACGAGGACGGATCGCCCCGCGACGTCACACGGGAATGTCGCTTCGTGATCGAGCCGGCCGGGATCGCCACGGTCACTTCCGACGGGGTCGTCCACCCGGTGGCCGACGGGCGAGCAACCCTCACGGTGATCGGCCGGGGCGGCTCGGCCCGGGCCGCGGTCCGCGTGGTCGATGCCGCGAGGCACCGCGCGGTGAGCTTCCGCGCCGACGTCGTACCGTTGCTCGCCAAGGCCGGTTGCAACATGGGGGCCTGCCACGGCAACCTCAACGGCAAGGGAGGCTTCCGGCTCAGCCTCCGGGGCGACGACCCCGACTTCGATTTCCAGTCCCTGACCCACGACCAGTTCGGCCGCCGGCTCAGCACCGTCGCGCCGGAACGGAGCTTGATCGTCCTGAAGCCGACTGCGCGCATCCCCCACGAGGGGGGCCAGCGGTTCGCCCGGCAATCGAGCGAAGCCGCGACCTTGCTGGGATGGATCGCCGCGGGTGCCCGTGATGACCGGGCGGTCGCGCCCCGGGTCCAATCGCTGCGAGTCTTCCCCGCCGATCGGATCGCGGCACCCGGCACGACCGATCAGCAGCTCGTGGTCACGGCCCAGTTCGAGGACGGTTCCACGCGCGACGTCACCCGGCAGGCCGCCTACGACCTCAGCGATCCCACCCGGGCGGAGGTCTCCGTCGGCGGCCTGGTCCACCACCGCGGACCGGGCGAGATCGCCGTGGCGATCCGTTATGAAAACCGGCGCGCCACCAGCCGGCTGGCGTTCCCCGCCGACCGGCCCGGATTCGTCTGGCGCGGCGGGCGGGGCGAGCATCCGATCGACCGTGCCGTCCTGGCCAAGCTCCGGGCCCTCCGCATCAACCCCGCCGGCCTGACCGACGATTCGACGTTCCTCCGACGGGCCTACCTGGATGCCATCGGCCGGCTCCCCGAGCCGGCCGAGTCCCGCGCTTTCCTCGCCGATGGTGACCCGGCCAAGCGGAGCAAGCTCATCGACCGGCTGGTCGATCGCCCCGAGTTTGCCGACTTCTGGGCCTTGAAATGGGCCGACCTGTTGCGGAACGAAGAGAAGACCATGGGCGAAAAGGGCGCGTGGGTCTTCCAGCGGTGGCTCCGCGACCAGCTCGCCCGCGACCTGCCGCTGGAGGCGATGGTCCGACGCATCGTCGCCGGGCTGGGCTCGACCTGGCAGAATCCCCCGGCGAGCTTCTACCGGACCAACCGCGATCCGATGACGGCCGCCGAGAGCGTCGGCCAGGTCTTCCTCGGCATCCGGCTCCAGTGCGCACGATGCCATAACCACCCGTTCGACGTCTGGACCCAGGACGATTACTACGGCCTGGCCGCGTTCTTCGCCAACATCGCCCGCAAGCAGCTCGACAACGTCCGCAAGGATCGGCTCGACTCGCACGAGATCAACGGCGACGAGGTCATCTACCTGACCGGCCGACCGCGACTGGTCCAGCCGCGGACCGGTATCGTCCTGCAACCGAGAGTCCTCCAGGGTGCGCCCACGGCCGCGACGCGCGATGATCAGGCCCTGACCGCGCTGGCGGACTGGTTGACGCGTTCCAACCGGCAATTCACCCGGAACCTGGCCAACCGGGTCTGGTTCCACCTGTTCGGCCGGGGGATCGTCGAGCCGGTCGACGATTTCCGCGACTCGAATCCGCCGTCCAACCCCGAGCTGCTGGAGATCGTGACCGACCGGTTCGAGGCCCAGGGGACGAGGCTCAAGCCCCTGGTCACCTGGATCATGAAGTCGCGGACCTACCAGTCCAGCGCGACGCCCGAACCCAGTAACGTTGATGACGAGTCGAGCTTCTCCCATGCGGCCGTGCGGCTGCTGCCGGCCGAGGTGCTGCTCGATGCCATCAGCCAGGTGCTGGACGTGCCCGAGCGGTTCCCGCACGCGCCCGGCTCCCTGCGCGCCGCGCAACTGCCCGGGGCCGCCAAGGGGGTCTCGTTCCTGACCACCTTCGGCAAGCCCGAGCGGCTGCTGACCTGCGAATGCGAGCGGTCCGAGGCGACCACCCTGGCCCAGGCGTTCCAGATGATCAACGGCCCGACGGTCCGGCGCAAGCTGGATGCCCCTGACAACCGCCTCGGCCGGCGGCTGGCCGCAGGGTCCAGTGACCGCGAACTCCTGGACGAACTCTACCTCGCCGCCCTCTGCCGCAAACCCAAGCCGGCCGAGCAGACCGCGCTCGTCGATTATCTCCGCCGCGCGCGCAACCGCCGGGCCGCCTGGGAAGACGTCGTCTGGGCACTCTTGAACAGCAAGGAGTTCCTGCTGCGGCATTGATTTCTGAAGATTTTACCACGAAATAAACGAAAAGCACAAAAGGAGAGAAGAATGTTGTTAATCAGATAGGATTTTTAATTTCGTGCCTTTCGTGTATTTCGTGGTTCAACCTCTTCCCGTAAGAAGCTTTGGTGGTGGAGACGTGGACATGGCACGAGCTTGCCCCGAGTTTCAGGCGGTGCTCCGGGTCTCGCGGCGGCGGTTGCTTCAGGCCGGCTCCGCGGGGATTGTCGGGTTGAGCCTGCCGACTTTGTTGCGGGCTGCCGAGCGATCCGGCCCGCGGGCGCGCGCCCGGCACGTGATCTTCCTGCACCAGTTCGGCGGGCCGTCGCACCTGGACACCTTCGACATGAAGCCGGACGCCCCCTCCGGCATCCGCAGCCAGTTCACGCCGATCGCCACGCCGCAGCCGGGGTTGTCGGTCAGCGAGCATCTGCCGCGGTTCGCCACGGTGATCGACCGGTTCGCGCAGGTGCGATCGGTGCACCACCGGATGAAGAACCACAACTCGGCGACCTACTACAGCTTGACCGGCCATGCGCCCCCGCTGGACGACATCCGGCTGCGGGACACGCAGGAGCTCTATCCGGCCTATGGCAGCACGGTGGCCAAGTTCCGGCCCAGCGACGACCCGGCGATCCCGTCGTTCGTCGCCTTCCCGCATGTGCTCCGCGACGGCAGCGTCACGCCCGGCCAGCATGCCAGTTTCCTCGGCAAGACATTCGATCCGTTCTTTATCGGGCAGGACCCCAAGAGTCCCAGCTTCCGGCTGCCGGAGCTCAGCCTGCCCGCGGCGCTCTCGCTCGACCGGCTCGACGACCGCCGCGGCCTGCAACGGCTGATCGACCGGCAGACCGACCTCCTGGCCTGGTCGGAGACCGCCCAGGGGATCGACGCGTTCTATGCGCGCGCCCTGACGATGCTGAGCCGGCCCAAGGTCAGGCAAGCCTTCGACCTCTCGGCCGAGCCGGACCGCCTGCGCGACGACTACGGCCGGACGACCTACGGCCAGAGCTGTCTGCTGGCCCGCCGGTTGATCGAAGCCGGGGTGCGGTTCGTGACGGTCTATTATTCTCAGTCGATCGGCGGCGGCAACGGCGGCTGGGACACCCACGGCGACAATTTCAACCAGCTCAAGAAGCGGCTGTTGCCGATCACGGATCGGGCCGTCCCCACCTTGATCCAGGACCTCCAGGCGCGGGGACTGCTGGACGAGACGCTGGTCGTCTGGATGGGGGAGTTCGGCCGGTCGCCCAAGATCACCAACACCAAGCAGTTCGGCCCCGACGGCCGCGACCACTGGCCCTTCTGCTACACGGTCCTCTTCGCCGGCGGCGGGATCGTCCCCGGCGCGATCTTTGGCTCGAGCGACCGCATCGGCGCCTATCCGGCCACGGACCCCGTGACCCCCGACGATATCGCCGCGACGATGTTCTGGGCCCTGGGCATCGACCCGGCCACCGAGTTCACTGATACCCTCGGCCGGCCCTTGCCCATCGCCGCCGGCAAGCCGGTCACCGCCATCTTCGGCTGAGTGTTGAGGACTGGCTGGTGTCCCACCCCCAGGCGAAGACCGAGCCTCACCAGACCGCATGAAGGCGGACTGTAACGATGGTCTAATCGCAATCCGGCTCGCCATAAGTTTTTCCCCATCAATAGAATAGGGCAAGCCCCGAGAAGCACGATGAGGATCCCGTAAGGGGAATCGGCTCGGCGGCAACTTTCTTGTCGAGCCATGAGCGAGCCGAGCCGATCGCCCACGACTGAGCCGGAGGGCGCCAGCGCCGCGGCACTGGACTGGGGCACCACCCTGGCGGTGCATGATCGATGGCTGCGGCGGGTCGTGGCTTCGCGGCTGGGCGAGCCGCAGGCGGTCGACGAGGTCATGCAGGACGTGGCCCTGGCGGCGGTGGCCCAGCGCTCGCCGTTGCACAACCCGGCGCGAGTGGCCGTCTGGCTCTATCGGCTGGCCGTGCGGCATGTGCTGATCTACCGGCGCAAGGCGGGCCGGCGGCGCGGACTCGTCGATCGTTATGCGGCGCGCACCGATCACAACGGGCTCGATCCGGCGCCCTCGCCGCTGGCCTGGCTCGTCCGGGACGAGCGGCAAAAGCTCGTTCAAGATGCCCTGCGGCGGCTCCCACCGCGCGATGCTGAGCTCCTGATCCTCAAGTATGCCGAGGGCTTCAGCGCGCGCGAGCTGGCCGACCGCCTGGGCGCCGCGGTCGCGACCGTCGAGATGCGGCTGCATCGGGCTCGCCGCCGGCTCCGTGCCGAACTGGCCGGATTGGCGGCTGAATTCGAGACAATCGACCATGACACACGAGAATCCTCTGAACCCCATCGATGACGACTGGATCGACCGGATCGTCGATGGCACGCTGACGCCGGCCCAGCTTCGCGCGGCGATCGACCGCCTCGACCGCCAGCCCGATGGTTGGAAGCGTTGTGCGCTGGCGTTCCTCGAGGCCCAGTCCTGGGGCGCGGCGTTCCGAGCTCTCGATGAGTCCGCCGGGTCGCCGCGCGCGATCACCTCGTCGGTCCTCCCGGCAGGCGAGGGACCGAAGGTTCGATCGATGGGGCGGTGGCGGCGGCGGTTCCTGGCGGCCGGGGTCGCCGCGGCCTCGTTCCTCCTGGGATGGCTGGTCCACCCGGAGCGGCCATCCGCGCCGATCGCCGAGCCCACGCGCCCGACGGCTCGGGCCATCCCGATCGCGCAGGATGTGTCCGAACCCCCACCCGGAACCCCGGGGGTCGTCGATCCCTCCTGGCCAACTGACGGCCTCGCCGGTGAGCCGCGCGACGACCGGTCCACTACGATGCCCGGCGACGCGATCGTCGCGGTGGCACGGCTGCGGATCGGCGATGACGGCGAAACGGCCGAGGTGCCGATCCTGGCCGGGCCGGGGATCGATGAAGAGTGGCTCAGGGACCAACCGCCGCCGCTGACCGAGTATGCCCAGGCTCTCTGGCAAGGCCGGGGCTACGCGGTCGACCAGCGCCGGCGCATCCTCACCACGACCCTGGCCGATGGCCGGCTCGTGACCGTCCCGATCGACCAGGTCGAGTTCCACTACACAGGCAACAACCCCCTTTGACGACCGGCCGGGCTGGTGCACGCCATGCACCTCGGTCGGTCGTGGGTCCGTGACCATTTCCAGGAGATTGAATCGTATGGGACGCCGGATTTCCTTCCGCCGCGCGCTGAGCCTTCCCTGGGTGCTGTTGCTGGGAGCAACGGCCTCGGCGCAGGCCCTTCCGGATCCAGATCCGGATCGCACCCAGCAGTTCTCCGAATACTTCTTTCAGGCGAATCCGCAGCAGATGCAGCACCAGGCCCACGGAGGTGTGGTTGGACAACACCCGTGGGGGCATCTCAATCAGTTCTTCTTCGTGAATACGAACTCATTCTCCGGGATGAGTCTGGCCCCGGTCACCGAGCCGGTCCGGGCACACCTGAAGTTGCCGAAGGACCAAGGGCTGCTCGTGACTTCGCTCGAATCGCACTCTCCCGCCGCGATGGCGGGCATCCGTCGGAATGACGTGTTGTTGAAACTGGGCGAGACTCCGCTGGGAAAGGTCGAGGACCTGGAAGAGGCGTTGAAGGCCGCCGGCGACAAGCCGGTGAAGCTCTCGTTACTCCGTGGCGGCCAGCCCCAGCAGATCCCGGTGCAACCGCGGGTCCAGGTGATGTTAGGACCCGTCCAGCCCGAGGCCCCGGAGTTCTGGATCGGCGTTTCCGTCACCCCGATCGAGCCCGCGCTCCGTGCTCAGCTCCAGCTCTCTCCGAACGAGGGATTGTCCGTCAACGACGTGGTCAAGGAGAGCGCGGCCGCCCAGGCGGGCCTCAAGGTTCACGACATCCTCCTCCGCCTGGGCGGCAAACCCTTGACGGATCAAGCGAAGATGATCGAGATCGTCCAGGCCAACGGCGGGAAGCCGATACCCGTGGAGCTGATCCGGGGCGGTGAGCACCTGACCGTCAACGTCACGCCGCAGCGTCGGAAACGCCTCGGCCTGTTCTGGCGGGCGGAGCCGCGGAACACGTTCCAGATCGATGTCGTGCGCCCCGGTGCCGTCCTGTCGGAGGGCTTCAAAGCCAACGTCATTGAGGGGGATTCCCAGAACCCGGTTTTCTTCCAGTCGCATCCGGCGCCGCACTACCAGTCGTATCTGCCGCGGCCGCAGCCGGCTCCCGCCGAGGTGTCGAAGCGGCTCGACCAGATGGCCGAGGAGATCAAGCAGATGCGCCGGGCGATCGAGGAATTGAGCAAGGCCACCAAGGAGAAGAACTGACCCCGCGTCACTCCCTCCCCGGATCGCCCGGTCTCCGCCCCATCTCCCGCGCCGACCCTGGCCTCGGGGGCCGGGCGATCCTCAACCCCGCCTTCTCCAGCCGGCTGACGATCACCGGCCAGTGCCGCGCCAGGCTGTGCTCGTCCATGGTGTGGGTGCAGAGGATCGTCTCGCGGTCGTGGCGGCCCACCACCCGCACGCCCCCCGGCGCGCGGTGCAGGGCCCGCCGCACCGCGTTGATGCTCGGCGCGTCGACGGTGAACGAACCGCCCGGCTCCTTCTCGCGTTCCGCGAACTCGTCATCTCTGGTAGAATTCATGGTGGACGTTTACCCTGAGCCGAGGAGGGTCCGCCATGCAAAACGATGACCGGATCCATCAAGCCGAGCCAGCACCGATTCGCCCGCTCGATTCGGTGCGGATGGATAAAACAGTCTTCTCCGTCGTCTCTCTCTTCGAAGCCGATGAAGCCGACAAGGCATACTGGCGGACCCAGAGCCCGCAAGCTCGTCTGGAAGCTCTCGAATTGATGCGACAGGTGGCCTATGGCTATGACCCCGCTACTGCCAGACTTGAGAGAGTTCTTGAAGTTGTTGAACGACCACCATGTTGAGTACCTGCTGGTTGACGGCTACGCAGTCTCCTACCACGGATGCGTGCGGAGCACGGCGGACCTGGACATCTGGATCGCAATGAATCCGGAGAATGCTCGAAGAATGGTCGAACTCCTTCGAGCATTCGGCTTTGGCGAAACCGGCCTGTCAACCGATCTCTTCCTCAGTCCACACCAGATCACTCGGATGGGACGTGAACCGGTTCGAATCGAAATCCTGACGACTGTCTCGGGGGTCGATTTCGCGGAGGCGTATGCACATCGCATTGTCGATGTCATCGATGGGATTCCTGTCTCGGTCATCAGCCGGCAGCACTTGGAGGCCAACAAGCGTGCAGCCGGCAGGGCGAAGGATCTCGCTGACCTCGAAAACTTGCCGTGACGGCATCCGTAACGGTCCCTCGCGCGAGCCCTCCCAATGAGCGATCCTCCCACGAACATCCGGGCGCTTCAAGCCGATCAGGTCCTCGAAGTGACCTGGCCCGACGATCGCGTCGACCGCCTCCGTTACCATCTCCTCCGGAGCGAGTGTCCCTGCGCCTCCTGTCGCAACGAGTGGACCGGCGAGCGGGTGCTGGATCCGGCCTCGATTCGGCCCGACCTGAAGCTGGTCGGGATGGAGAATATCGGCACGTACGCCGTGCAGCTCGCATGGAACGACGGCCATTCCTCGGGCCTCTTCTCCTGGGAGACCTTGCGCGCGCTCGGCGATGAGAGCCGAGGCCCGGTCTGAGGTCGCAACCGGCGTGGTCCCATCCGCATCCAGCCCGATCTTGACCGTCGCCGTGCCGACCTGCAACGGCGCGGCGCATCTGGCCGAGGCGCTCGGCAGCATCCTCGGCCAGGAGGGAGTCGCCTACGAGCTGATCGTCTCGGACGATCGTTCCGACGATCGGACCCTCGAGGTGGTTCGCGCGGTGGCGGGCGACCGGGCGCGGATCGAGGTCAACGCCGAGCGCCTGGGGCTGGCGGGCAACTGGAACCGTTGCGCCGCGATCTGCCGGACGCCCCTGATCGCCATCTTTCACCAGGACGATGTCATGGAGCCCGGCCACCTGGCGGCCCAGGCGGCGGCACTCGCCTCGGAGGAAACGATCGGCCTGGTCGCCGGCGCGGCGACCGTGATCGACGAGCGGGGCCAGCCCGTCCCCGCGACCGTCGTCGATCCCGGCGGACTCGGTCCGGTCGACCGCGTGTACGAGCCGGGGACGCTGGCCGAGGCCATGGTCGCCGGCAACCCGCTGCGATGCTCGGCCGTGATGCTCCGCCGCGCCGCGTTCGAGGCCGCCGGTGGATTCAACCCGTCCTATCGCTACGGCGTGGACTGGGAGTTCTGGCTCCGTCTCTCGAGGCGCTGGAGGGTCGCCTGGCTGGCTCGGCCGAGCGTGCGGGTGCGCTGGCATCCGGCCAGCGAGACGCACCGGTTCAAGGCCGGTACGGCCGACCTGGATGAAACCGCGCGGCTGATGGAGATCCTGTTCGCGGTCGATCTCAAGGACCGCCCCGACGTCGATCGGCTCCGGCGGACCGCCCGCGCGCGCCTGGCCCGCGCCTTCTTGAACCGGGCGCACGAGGCCCTCCGCGCCGGCCGCACCGCACTGGCCCGCGACGCCCTGCGTCGCGGGGTGCGGCTGACGCCCGGCCTGATCGCGACCATCCTGAGCAGCCCCCGGCTCGCCCTCGCGATGGCGACCTTGGCAGCGGCCCCGCGACTGGCCGGGCGGCTGTTCGCTCGCGGTAAGTGATCGCGTGGGCCACGGTCAGGGTGTCCTCAAGCGCTGGGCGGCTGCGGCCGCTTTCCCTTGGCGATTCCCTTGGTCCTGGTCTTGGCGAGGTTGAGATAGCGCTCGACCTCGCCCTTCCCGAGCTTGCTGTCGAGGAACTCGACACCCACGACATTCCCCATCTCGTCGTAATCCGCGACCACCATGTCGTCCAGGTCGATCGAGTAGGCAACCGGATTGTTGGTGACCTGCAGATATCCCGCCCCGGATTCCGGGTCGATCGTCAGCTTGTCCGTCGTAACTTGTTGTGGCATTGCCATCCCGCTCACTCCTGTCCCGGATCGTGGTGTCGAGCTTCAAGCTCTCGGTCCTGGGTTCCCCCAAGCCGCCCTGCTAGATGCCGACGTCCGCGGGACCCCTGATCCAGGTACTGATGACCGTGGTGCCCGCGCCATTGGTGATGACAAACATGCGATTCCCACCGCCGAAGGGCCGGACATACCGGCGGTTGCCGTTGGGTTGAATGGTGTAGCCGACCTGCATCGCCCAGTTGATGTTGGCGACCGTGATGCCCCGTTGTTGCATCCGCTGCAAAGCGTGAGCCGTGTAGTTCATGGCCGAGCCTTGGTGTGAGCGATGCCGGCGTCAGATTCCCGCGATCCGCCCGGTGGAATCGCCGTGGCGGGGCACGTCCGGGATCCCCATCCGATCGAGCAGGTTGAGATACAGGTTGCTCATCGGCTGGGCCTTGAGCTTGAGGTACCGCCCGGGGGAAAGACTGCCCCCGCCGCGGCCGGCCAGAATGAAGGGGAGATTGTTGTGGTTGTGGCGATTGCCGTCGCCGTTGCCGCTGCCGTAGACGATCATCGAGTTGTGCAACAGGGAGTGGCCATCGACGTCCTTGGCCTCCTCCAGCCGCTCCAGGAACCGGGCGAACTGCCGCATGTACCAGAGGTCGATCTGGGCGATCTTTCCCAGGTTTTGCTTCTTGCCCTGGTGATGAGACAGGGTGTGGTGCCCCTCCGTGATCCCGATGTCCGGGAAGGTCCGGTTGCTCGACTCGTAGGCCAGCAGGAAGGTGGCCACCCGGGTGGAATCGGTCCGGAAGGCCAGGAAGAGCAGGTCGTACATGAGCTGGACGTGCTCGAGGAAGCTGGCCGGGATGCCGGCGGGTGTCTCGGCATCGGGGTTGGGGATGTCGCGGAACTGCTCGGCCTGCTGGATGCGGCGCTCGATCTCTCGGACGCTCGTGAGGTATTCGCCCAGCTTCTGCTGATCGCGGCGGCCGAGCTGGCGCTGCAAGGCGCGGGTGTCGTCGAGGACGAAGTCGAGGATCGACCGCTGCTGCTCCTGGCGGAGCCGGAGATTCCGGGTGCGCTCTGCGGGCGAGCCGGCGCCGAAGAGCCGCTCGAAGGCGAACCGGGGATTGGGCTCGGGCGTCATGGGCATGGTCGGGGTCGCCCAGGACAGGTTGAACTGGTAAGCGCAGGAGTAGCCGGAATCGCAGTTGCCCGACTTGCGGGCCGCGTCGCAGGCCAGCTCGAGTGAGGGGAATCGCGTCAAGTGGCCGATCCGACGGGCGACGACCTGGTCGATCGAGACCCCCGCATGAATATCGGCACCCGCGGTCTTCTTGGCCCGGACGCCGGTCAGGAACGTGGCGCAGGCGCGGGCGTGGTCGCCCGGCCCGTCCTTACCGCCGGTGGCGTTGAGCTGGTCCAGCCCCCCGATCACCTGGATCTGGTCCTTGACCGGCTCCAGCGGCTGCATGGTCTGGTTCAGCTCGAACTCGCGGCCTTCCTGTTTCGGCCACCAGCACGACTGGTTGACCCCGTTGGGGACGTAGACGAACGCCAGCCGCAGCGGGGCGCCGGTCGCCGTGGTCGCCGGGACCGGCAGGCCGGCAGTGCCGGCGACGGCCATCGCCGCGCCGGGAGCCGCCGCGCGCACGGTCTCGAAGGCGGGCAGGGCCAGGGAAACCCCCACTCCCCGGAGGAAGTGGCGCCGGCTCAGGCTCAGGCCGGCGTGCCGCGGGGCGAGAGCGAGGTCATCGGCATCGTGCGGATGGTTCGGATTCATGGCTGGCCTTGGGTCCGGGACGATTGGTTGGAAGATACCCTCGATTCGGTCGCCGGGGTCGAGCCGTTCCGCCGTTTCTGGAACGGCGACGACTCGATCACCCCCATCAACAGGGCGGAGAACCGCCCCCCTGCTCGGTCGAGGCGCTCGACGATGCGGTCCACCGTCTCCACATCATCATAC
Source organism: Isosphaeraceae bacterium (assembly GCA_021324445.1). Taxonomy (GTDB): domain Bacteria; phylum Planctomycetota; class Planctomycetia; order Isosphaerales; family Isosphaeraceae; genus JAJPJC01. The sequence goes on along the minus strand of JAJPJC010000107.1, from coordinate 12,532 downwards.
TCCAGCCCGCGCCCCAACGCGTAGGTGAGCATTTTTTCGGTCAAACAGCGGTAGAAATCCAGCCGGTGCCGCTGCGCGAGGATCCGCTTCAAGTCGCGGACGTCGTGGAACGCCTCCCCGGTGATCAACTGGCCCGAGGCATCGATCGGCTGTTTCAACTCCGCCTCACGCCAGCCGCCGAACGCGTTGAAGTTCTCCAGGGCCAGCCCGAGTGGGTCCATGCGGGCATGGCAGGAGCTGCACATCGGCTTGCTCCGGTGCAGCGCCATCAGCTCGCGCGTCGAGGGTTCGCGGTCCTTGAACTCTTTCTTCGAGGCCTCCAGCGCGGGGATATCCGGTGGCGGGGGTGGCGCCGGAGTGCCCAGGATGTTGTCGAGAATGAACTGGCCCCGCTTCACCGCCGAGGTTCGGGTCGGATTCGAGGTCACCGCCAAGATGGATCCGTGCGCCAGCACGCCGCCGCGCGGGCTGTCCTTGGGCAAGCGGACCCGGCGCATCTCGCTGCCGTCCACTCCGGCAATCCCGTAGTGCTTGGCGAGCTTGGCGTTAAGAAACGTATAGTCGCTGTCGAGCCACTCCAGCACGCTACGGTCTTCCCGGGCCACGTACTCGAAGGCCATCTCGGTCTCGCTCCGCATGGCCCGGCGCAGGTCGCGACCCAGGACGTTGCGCTCCGTGTCGGCGCCCTGGAGCCGGATCCCCTCGCGCCGCAAGATGGCCCGCTCGTTGAAGTAGATCCCATCCAGGTCGCGAACCTGGAGCCATTGACCCACGAAATTCTGCGTCAACGCCCGGCCCCGGGGATCCTTCAGCATGCGATCGACCTGGCGCGGCAGGTCCTTTCGCAACGCCCCCTGCCCGGCCAGCCCGAACAGTTCGTCGTCGGGCAGGGTGGACCAGAGGAAATACGACAGGCGGGACGCCAGCGCCCATTCGTCGATCAAGGCATGAGGCTGGGCAGATTGACCAGGTTCGACGTCCTCGATCCGGAAGACAAAGCGTGGTGAGGCCAGGACCGCCACCATGGCCTGCGCCATGCCTTCCTCGAACCGCCGACCCGGCTGGCGGTAGACTCCTTCGGCGATTGCCACCAGGCGATGGATCGTCCGGTCATCAACCGGGCGCCGGAAGGCCCTCTGGGCGAACCGGACCAGCACGTCGCGGGCATAGCGACGGCGCTCCGCATCCGATTCCGGGGGTTCGTCCCTTGGGAAGAAGCGGCTGTAGTTTGGCGGCCGAACCTGGTACTTGGGGTCGAGCGGTCCCTGGATGCGAACCGAGACGATCCGGAACGCCGTGGCATTCCGCTCCTGCGCCCGCGCGACGACGGCCCCAGGGGCACTGCCGCCGACAGCCCCAACCGCATTGCCGATGAGGACCGGAGAGATGCTGTCACCGCCAGGACTTTGCGGTTGCACCTCCAAGGCCAACCGATGGTCGCCGCTGGACCAGTGCTCGTCGATCGTCACGTGCCACGCCTGGCTCTTCGGCCCGCCGAGGGACTGGCGCATCCGCACGCGATCGTCAACCTTGAAGACGACCGTTCCTCGACCGGAATCGGGCCGGGAATTGCCCTGCACGGCCACTTCCAGCGTCAAGCGATAATCGCCGGCCTGGTCGGCGCGGAACGACCGTGCGACCCGCGCTTCCTTGAAGATCGGCAACCGATCCCCGGTCTGACCACGCTCGGAACCGCGGAACTCCACACCGCGATAGGTCCGCTCCGGAGTGAGCTTGGGGACGACCGGCACGGCGGCCTTGACGATGGTCTCCGCCGCCTGTAAATACTTCTCCAGCAGCAGCGGACTGACCGTGAGCACGTCGCCGATATTGTCGAAGCCGTAACCCGAGTCGTCGGGCGGGAATTCGTCTTCCGCCTTGAAGTCCAATCCCATCAGGTCGCGAATCGTGTTGCGATATTCCACCCGATTGAGCCGGCGGATGGTGACCCGACCGGGGTCGGGATCCCGAGGATCGATGCCGAAGACGTCGTGCTTGATCCAATCCGCCAGGAGTCGAACCTCATGGGCGGTCGGCTGCGGCTTGCCGGCCGGCGGCATGATGCCGGCCCGCACGTTCTTGAGCACGGCCCACCAGAGGTCGCGCTTGCCGACCAGCGCCTCTTCCGAGGCAAATCCATCAAAGGCCACCCCGCCCTTCTTCATCCCGTCGCCATGACATCGGTAGCAATAATCGATGAGGATCGGCTGGATCTCATCCTGAAACCGCGCCACCGCCCGGCTTTCCGCGCCGGCGCGACCGGGTGCCAGGACCAGGAGCGCAGCCAGAACCAGGACCCCGGGCCACGTCCGAGGATGAGGGAAAACCGCAACGGCCACAGCCTCACCGATCCGCAATTGCCTTCTCCTCGGATACAATCATGCATCCGCGAAAGACGCCCTGCGTGAGGATGGACCCTGTCTGAGGGACCCATCTTAACACGATTGCCGGAAGTTTAAACAAAAAATATACCGATCGCCGCGGGATTGTCGGGCAGTCCGGGTCCACGGAAACCGGCGGCGGCGAGCCCTGGAGTGCGTGGAATGCGACCGGCGGAAACGTCCCTAACCAGAGTTAGCGGCAACGCCTCGCCAGTGGGACCGCGGTCTCTCATTCTTCCTGGTAAGCCGCCTGGGGATCAGGCGAGGATGCTCCGGACAACCTTGCCGGCGACGTCGGTGAGGCGGAAGTGGCGGCCGTTGTAGGTGTAGGTCAGCCGCTGGTGATCGATGCCCAGCAGATGCAAGATCGTCGCGTGCAGGTCGTTGATGGGGACGCGGTCGACCGCCGCGGCGTAGCCGATCTCGTCGGTGGCGCCGTGGCTGACGCCCCCTTTCACGCCGCCACCGGCGAGCCAGAGGGTGAACCCATGCGGATTGTGGTCGCGACCGGGCTTGGAGCCGGTCTGGGCCACGGGGAGCCGGCCGAACTCGCCGCCCCAGATCACCAGCGTCTCGTCGAGCAGGCCGCGCTGGTCCAGGTCCGCCAGCAGACCCGCGACCGGGCGGTCGGTCTCGCCGGCGAATTGCTCGTGGTTCCCCCGGATGTCGACGTGGCCGTCCCAGGAGAGCTGGTTCTCCATGCCTCCGGAGTAGATCTGGATGAAGCGCACCCCGCGCTCGACCATGCGACGGGCCGTCAGGCACTGGCGCGCGAAGTGGTCGCAACGGGGGTCGCCGATGCCGTAGAGCCGCCGGGTCGCTTCCGACTCCGAGTCGAGGTCGATTGCCTCGGGCGCGGCGGATTGCATCCGGTAAGCCAGCTCGTAGCTCTGGATCCGCGCCGCCAGCTCGGCCTCGGCGGCGAAGTGTTCGCGGTGGAGCTGGTTGGCCTGGTTCAAGAAGGCCAACTGGGCGCGCTGCCGGTCGTCGGTCATGCCGCGTGGGCGATCCAGATCGTCGATCGGAGCTCCCTTGGGGCGCAGATGCGTCCCCTGGTAGACGCCGGGAAGGAACGCGGAGCCCCAGTTCGCCGCGTGCCCCTTGGGCAGGCCCCTCCCCTTCGGGTCGCTCATCACCACGAAGCCCGGCAGGTTCTCGGCCTCCGTTCCCAGCCCGTAGGTCACCCACGACCCGACGCAGGGGAACCCCATCCGCGGCATTCCCGTGTTCATCATAAACAGGGCCGGCGAGTGGTTGTTCGACTCGGTGAAGACCGAGTGGAGGAACGCCATCTTGTCGACGTGCCGGCCCAGGTGCGGGAAGATCTCCGAGACCATCTTGCCGCACTCGCCCCGGGGCGTGAACCGGAACGGCGACTTCATCAAGGCCCCAACCTGGTTCTTGAAGAAGCCGGTCGTGTTCTGGAACGCCGGGTCGAACTCGCGGATCGACCGCCCGTGCCAACGCTCCAGGGCCGGCTTGTACTCCCAGGTGTCGACCTGGCTGGGTCCTCCATTGATGAAGATCCAGATCACCCGCCTGGCCCGCGCCGGGAAGTGGCCCGGCCGCCCGGCCATGGGATTGAGCGCCAGGTCCCCGGCGGCGCCCTCGGCGCCGAGCAGGTGCTCCTGATGGAGCAAGCCGGCCAGGCCGATCAGCCCGAAGCCGCCGCCGGCGCGCTGGAACCAGCTCCGGCGCGTGAGGAACGTCTCCAGGTCGGCGACCGCTGGGCGGAGCATGATGGATCCTCCCGGGAAATCATTCAGGGAACGTAGATGAATTCGTTCATGCAGAGCAGGGCCTGGCAGAAGTCGACCAGGGCCAGTCGGCCGGGCTCGGGCCGGCCCTGGCGCGCGTAGGCCGAGCGCTGGGCGTCGAGGAAACCGGCGGCCAGACGTGACTCGGCACCGGTCGGGCTGCGGCCCAGGGCGATACGGTAGGCAATGGCCACAGCGCCGCCGGCATCTTGAGCGGCGCCAAGTCGGCCGGCCAGCCCTTCGGCGCAGCGGCGGGCCAGGTCGCTGTTGAGCATCGCCAGGGCCTGGGGGGCGGTCGTGGTCGTGCTCCGCTGACCGATGCTGACCAGGTGCTCGGGCCAATCGAAGAGCATCATCAGCGGGATCAGCCGGCTCCGCTTGATGAAGAAGTAGACGCTCCGGCGCGGCAGGGCCGGGTCGAGCGTGCCCGGTCCATACATCCGCTCATCCAGCCGGCCGGCCACCGCCAGCAGGGCGTCCCGGATCGGCTCGGCCTCGAGCCGGCGCGGGGTGCGACGCCAGTGGAAGACGTTGTCCCGGTCCACGGCCGCGCGGGCCTGATCGTACTGGCTGTCTTGCCGGTACACGGCGCTGGTCACGATCAGGCGATGGATCGGCTTGAGGCGCCAGCCGTGGGCGATGAGGGTCTCGGCGAGCCAGTCGAGCAGCTCGGGGTGGGACGGCCGGCTCCCCTGGGCGCCAAAGTCGTTGGGGGTGGTGACCAGTCCCCGGCCGAAATGGTGCTGCCAGAGCCGGTTGACCATCACTCGCGCCGCGAGCTGGCCGGCCCCGGACTCCGCGTCGGTCAGCCAGGCGGCCATCGCCGCGCGGCGGAAGCTGGCACTCCGGCGAGGCGCGGCCGGGGCCTCGACCTTCCAGCTCGGCAGGTCCCGGCCGCCGCTGGCCAGGATCCGGAGCACGCCCGGCCGCGCCTCGCCCAGCTTCTGGGCGACGTCGCCACGTCGCAGGATGTAGGTCTTGGGATAATAATGGGGGAAACCGCGGTCGTCGGCGTGGTGCTTGGTGGGTGGGAACCCCTCAGCGGTGACCTGCACCTTCGCCGCGGTGGCGCCGGGTCCGGCGGCGAGCTGGACCTCGCTCCGGATGGTGGTCGTGAAGACGGCCGCCAGCCGGTAATAGTCCTCGGAGGGGATCGGGTCGTACTTGTGGTCGTGGCACCGCGCACAGCCGACCGACAGCCCGAGGAAGGCCGAGCCGGTGGTCGCGACCATATCGTCGAGCTCGTTGTAGCGCGCCGACTCGAATTCGGCCTCGGTCAACTGGGTCGGAAAGGGACCGGCACCCAGGAAGCCGGTCGCCGCCATCGCCATCGGGTCGCCGGGTGCCAGCTCATCGCCGGCAAGCTGCCAGTGGACGAACCGATCGTAGGGCATGTCGCCGTTGAAGGCCCGGATCAGGAAGTCACGGTACGGGTACGCATGCGGCCGGTCATCGTCATGCTCGTAACCCGACGACTCGGCGAACCGCGCGACGTCCATCCAGTGCCGCGCGAAGCGCTCTCCATGATGGGGCGAGGCGAGGAGGCGATCGACCAGTCGATCGTAGGCGTCGGGGGCCGGATCCTGGACGAACGCCTCGACCTGCTCGGGCGAAGGGGGCAATCCCGTCAGGTCGAAGGAGACGCGGCGGATCAAGACGCGACGCTCGGCGGGCGGGTTGGGCTTGAGCCCGCGACGCTCCAGGGCGGCCAGGATGAACTGGTCGATCGGCGTGCGGAGCCAGGCGGCGCCCTGGACCGGCGGCGGTGCCACCACCCGGAGGGGACGGAACGCCCAGAAGCTTCGATCCGCCTCGCTGGGGCTGATTCTGGCCTTCACCGCGGCCGCGGCCGTGGCGCGCTGGACCAGGGGCCGATCATAGGGTGCGCCCAGGTCGATCCACCGGACCATCGCGGCGATCGTCGCTTCGGGGAGCTTCGGGGCCTTCTGGGGCATGTGCGGCTCCTCGTCGTGCCGGATCAGCGCGGCCAGCCGGCTCCCACGTCCGCCGCCGTCGAGGACGCCGCTGTCGATCAGCGGCCGGCGATCCGAGAGATCGAGGTCGCCCCTGGTCGCCTTGCCGCCGTGGCAGGGCAGACAATGCTGGACCAGCGCGGGGCGGACCCGCTCCTGGAACAGAGCGAGCCCCTCTTGCATGCGACGGGCGTGATCGGGTGGGACCGCCGGCTTCTCGCCGGCTCGGGACGAGAATCCCGACGCGATCAGGGTGAAGACCAGGAGAGAAAGGACCGACCAGGCTCGGATTCTCATGGCGGGAGCTTCGATTCCTCTCCGTGGGCAGACTCAACGCGCGCAGGTTGGACACGATCAGCTCGCCACCACGCCGGGAAGCGGTGGATCGATCGCCACGGCCGTGTCGACGAGTTTGGCCGGGGCCGAGGCGATCAAGGACAACAGGGCGGGCGGGTCCACAGGCTTGGTCAGGTGGTAATCAATCCCGGCCTCGGCGGATCGGCGGCGATCCTCATCCCGCCCATATCCGGTCAGCGCGATCAGGACGATCGATTCCGTCCCTGGCCGTCTCCGGATCGACCTGGCGATCTCATACCCATCCATGCCGGGCAGGGCGAGGTCCAGGAGGATGATTTCGGGCCGAAAGTGGGTCAGTTCCTCGAGGGCGCCGGGCCCGTCCGGGCACACCCGGACCTCGTGCCCGCCGAGGGTCAGCAGCGTCCTGAGGCTCTCGGCTGCGGCCTGGTTGTCCTCGATGACGAGGACCCGCCGCGGCACGGAATTGCGGGTCTCGCCCAGGCGAGAATCCGCTCCGCCGGGCGAGGTCGATTCCTCGGCCAGGGCGGGCAGGCGGACGACGAATTCACTACCGCGATTGGGTCCCTCGCTGTGGGCCTCGACGGTCCCGCCGTGCATCTCGACCAACTGGCGAACCAGGGTCAAACCGACGCCGAGGCCCCCCTGCGAGCGGTTGAGCGAGCGGTCGATCTGGGTGAACAGGTCGAAGACGCTCGCGATGATCTCCGGCGCGATGCCGATCCCGTTGTCACGCACCCGGAAGACGGCCTGGTCGCCGGCCCGCGCGACCTCCAGCATGATCTGCCCACCTTCCTCGGTGTATTTCGCCGCATTGTTCAACAGGTTCGCCAGCACCTGTGCCAGGCGGACCAGATCCGCGTCGACCCGCAACGGCTGGGGCGGGAGGGTGACGCTCAGCTCATGCCGTCGGGCATCCATCAGCGGCCGGCAGGTTTCCACCGCGCGGGCGACGGCCACGGCGACATCGACCGGCGCCTTGCGGAGCTGGATCTTGCCGCCGGTGATCCGCGAGATGTCGAGCAGGTCGTCGACCAGTCGGACCAGGTGCTCGACCTGGCGCGCGATCACGTCGTTGGCCCATTGGATGTTCGGGTCGGTGATCTGAAGCATCCGCAGGATCTCGACGGCATTGCGGATGGGCGCCAGCGGATTGCGGAGCTCGTGGGCCAGCATGGCCAGGAACTCATTCTTGCGGCGGTTGTTCTCCTGGACGTCGCGATAGAGCCGTGCGTTGTCGAGGGCGATGGCGGCGCGACCGGCGAGGTCTTCGGCCAGGGCGAGGTCCTCCGGGCCATAAGGGCATCGCGGGTCGCGGCGGCCCACGGCGATGGTGCCGAGGGTGCGCCCCTGCGCGCAGAGGGGCACGACCAGGATGGAGTGCGGCGCGAAGCCGGGCCGTGGGACGTCGCCAGCCCGGCCCCTCGTCGCGGCCTGGGCATCCGGGTCCAGCGGGCTGGAGGTGATGGCCGGCCCGTGCTCCGGCCGGCCCGTGCTCAGCACCCGTTGGATCCGGGCCGACAGCTCGCCGAGGTCCGAGTCGCCGGTCACCACGGTCTGGGTGCAACGGCTCTCCGGCGGACCGATCCAGGCCAGTTCCGTCTTCCAGCCGGCCGGGTTCTCCTCGGCGGCCAGGGTGACCGCACACAGGTCACCCAGGAACGGGACCGCCTGGCGGGCCAGTTCCCGCGGGATTGCCTCGGAGTCGAGCGACCGGACCAGCACGGTGCTCGCCTCCGCCAGGAACGCCGAGCGCCGCCTCGCCTCCTCGGCCGCCTCCCGCGCCGCCTCCGCCCGCGCCAGCGCCACGCGCTGCTCCGCCTGCCGCTTGACCTGCTGCGTTTTCTCGTACAGGTCCACGAACACGCCGACCTTGGTCCGGAGGATCTCCGGGACGATCGGCGTGAGGATGTAGTCGACCGCCCCGAGCGAATAGGCCGCGGCCGTGTTCATCTCGTCGCTGAAGGCCGTGACGAAGATGATCGGCGTGCCGGCCGTCCGGGGCCGCTTCCGGATCATCGCGGCCGTCTCCAGGCCGTCCATCTCCGGCATGTTCACGTCCAGCAGGATGACGGCGAACTCCTTCTCCAGCAAATGGCGCAACGCCTCGCGCCCCGACCGGGCCGTCACCACGTTCTGGCCCAGCCCCTCGAGAATCGTCCGGTAGACCAGGAGCTTCTCCTCCAGGTCGTCCACCACCAGGATGTTCGCCTTCTCTGGGTTTGTCATTGGTTACTTGTTATTGGTTATTGGTTATTAGTTATCGCAAATCGATACGTGGTGTTCAGCCATCGCCGTGTTTCTTTGGTCCGGAAGGCCGGCGCCTTTCCAGCCGACTGCGGTTCGGGCGGTGCCACCAATAACGAATAACTAATAACCAATGACAAATTCAGCGATGGAGCCACACCCGGAGTACCGCCAGCAGTTGCTCGGTATCGACCGGTTTCGAGAGGTAATCCCATGCTCCAGCCTCGATGCACTTCTCGCGATCACCCTTCATGGCCTTGGCCGTGACGGCGATGATCGGCAGGGTGTTGAACTGGGGGAGCTTGCGAATCACGCGCATGGTGTCCAGTCCGTCCATCTCGGGCATCATGATGTCCATGAGCACGATGTCGACGTCGGGCTGGGTCTGGAGGATCTTGATGGCGTCGCGTCCGGTTTCGGCCGAGACGATGACCATGTTGCGCCACTCGAGGATGCTCGTCAACGCGAAGATGTTGCGGATATCGTCGTCGACGATGAGCACCTTCTTGCCGGCCAGGATCTGGTCGGTCTGGTGGAGCTGCTCGAGCATTCTCCGCTTGGGCTCGGGGAGCTTCTCCACCGGGAAGTGGAGGAAGAAGGCGGTCTGGTCGAGGAGCCGTTCGGGGGAGCAGACCTGGCGGAAGACGACCGCGGGAGCCAGCGCGTGGGCCGGATCCGGTCCGTCCTGGGAGGGTGGCTGGTCGGAATAGAGGATCACCGGCAAGGTCGGCGCTGGCCAGTCCCGCTGGATTTGCCGCAGGAAGGCATCCGTCGACATGTCGGGCATCGACGCGTCGAGCACGAGGCAGTCGACCTTCCTGGATTCCAGTAACTGGAGCGCGTCCCGGCCGCTGGCCGCCGGGATCACCCGGAACTCGTCGCCGCCGATCAGGTCGAGGATCCGGTCGCGGCGGCCCGGATTGTCGCCGACCACCACCAGGTCCCGGACCCGTGCGGCCAGGAAGCCGCGGAGCGATTCCAGCAACTGCTCCAGGGCCTCCCGATTCTGCAGCGGCTTGGTCAGGACGCTCAGGGTGCCGGAGCTGGCGGCGCGCTCGCAGGCCTCCTCGGTCGAGATGACACAGACGGGGATATGCCGGGTGGTGATGTCGTTCTTGAGGCGGTCCATGACCCGCCAGCCGTCGATGTCGGGCAGGCAGATGTCCAGGGTGATGGCGTCGGGCTTATAGTCGTGGGTCATGGCCAGCGCGGCGGCGCCCAGCGAGGTCACCAGCCCCTTGAATCCTTTCTCCCGAGCGACCTCCAGCAAGAGCCGGGCGAAGGCCAGGTCGTTCTCGACGATCAGGAGGAGCGGATCGCCGGGCTGGATCGAATCGCGGTCGTCGCCCACCTCGTTGACCAGCGTGGTCATCTCGATGGGCAGCGGTCCGGTCAGGTCGGTCCCCGCCGGCAGCGGCGGCGCCAGCAGGGGCAGGGCCGGTGCCAGGTCCGTGAGCGCGGGCGGCGACCCCGACGTGAGTCGGGCCGACCCATTCTCGGTGATCGTCGCCGCCGGCCGTCGGGCCACCTTCTGGGGCACGAAGCTCTGCGGCAGGTAGAGCGTGAACGTGCTCCCCTTGCCCGGCGAGCTGACCAGCTTGATCTCGCCCCCCAGCAGCCGGGAAATCTCCCGGCTGATCGCCAGGCCTAATCCTGTCCCGCCGTACTTCCGGCTGGTGCTCCCATCGGCCTGCTGGAATGCCTCGAAGATGATCTGCTGCTTGTCCGGCGGGATGCCGATGCCCGTGTCCGAGACCGACAGCGCCAGCACGGCGGAGGCGCGAGCGAGGTCCTCGTTCTCGGGGTTCCAGCCGCCGCGGGCCGGCTCCACGGCCAGCCGCACCTGCCCCTGGTGCGTGAACTTGAACGCGTTGGACAACAGGTTCTTGATGACCTGCTGGAGCCGCTTCGCGTCGGTGTAGATGGCCTTGGGCAGGTTCTTGTGCAGCTCGATGAGGAACTCCACCCCCTTCGACTCGGCCACGTGCCGGAAGGTCCGATCCACGTAGCTGTGCAGGTCCGCCAGCCGCACCTCGCCCACGTCGACCACGACCGTGCCCGACTCGATCTTGGAGAGGTCCAGGATGTCGTTGATCAGCATCAGCAGGTCGTTGCCGGAGGAGTGGATCGTCTTGGCGAACTCGGTCTGCTTGGGCGTGAGGTTCCCCTCCGGGTTCTTCGAGAGCTGGTCGGAGAGGATCAGCAGGCTGTTCAGCGGCGTCCGCAGCTCGTGCGACATATTGGCGAGGAACTCGGACTTGTACTTGGAGGTCAGCGACAACTGCTTGGCCTTCTCCTCCAGCGCCTGCCGCGCCTGTTCGACCTCCTGGTTCTTCCGCTCCACCTCCTGGTTCTGGTGGGCCAGCAGCCGGGCCTTCTCCTGCAGCTCCTCGTTGGTCTGCTGGAGCTCCTCCTGGCGGCTTTGCAGCTCCTGGGCCAGCGACTGGGACTGCTTGAGCAGGTCCTCGGTCCGCATGTTGGCTTCGATGGTGTTGAGCACGATGCCGATGCTCTCGGTCAACTGGTCGAGGAACGCCTGGTGCGTCGGGTTGAACCGCTCCAGCGACGCCAGCTCGAGCACGCCCCTGACTTGCCCTTCGAAGACCACCGGCAGGACGATGATGTTCTGCGGCGCGGCATCGCCCAGGCCGGAGGAGATGCGGATGTAGTCCGGTGGGATGTTCGACAGCACGATCTTCTGCTTCTCGATGGCGCACTGGCCGACCAAGCCCTCCCCGAGCTGGAGCTGGCTGCCGACAGCGCTCTGGCCTTTGTAGGCGTAGCTGGCCAGCAGCGACAGCATCGGCGGCTCCTTGCTCCCATCGAGAATATAGAACACCGCATGCTGGGCCGAGACCACCGGCGCCAGCTCGGAGAGGATCATCCGCCCCACAGTGAGCAGGTCGCGCTGCCCCTGGAGCATCCGGCTGAATTTCGCCAGGTTGGTCTTGAGCCAGTCCTGCTCGCTGTTCTTGAGCGTGGTGTCCTTGAGGTTGCGGATCATCTCATTGATGTTGTCCTTGAGCACGGCCACCTCGCCGAGGGCCTCGACCTTGATCGAGCGTGTCAGGTCCCCCTTGGTCACCGCGGTGGCGACCTCGGCGATCGCGCGGACCTGGGTGGTCAGGTTGGCGGCGAGCTGGTTGACGTTGTCGGTGAGGTCCTTCCAGGTGCCGGCGGCACCCGGCACGCTGGCCTGACCGCCCAGCTTCCCCTCCACGCCCACCTCGCGCGCCACCGTGGTCACCTGGTCGGCGAAGGTCGCCAGGGTCTCGATCATGCTGTTGATCGTGTCCGCCAACGCGGCGATCTCGCCCTTGGCCTCGACCGTCAGCTTCTGCTTCAGGTCTCCGTTGGCCACTGCCGTCACGACCTTGGCGATCCCCCGCACCTGGCTGGTCAGGTTGCCGGCCATGAAGTTGACGTTGTCGGTGAGGTCCTTCCAGGTGCCCGAAACCCCCTTCACCTGGGCCTGGCCGCCCAGCTTGCCCTCGGTGCCCACCTCGCGCGCCACCCGCGTCACCTCCGCCGCGAAGGAGCTGAGCTGGTCGACCATCGTGTTGACCGTGTTCTTGAGCTCGAGGATCTCCCCCTTGACGTCCACGGTGATCTTCTTGGACAGATCGCCATTGGCCACGGCCTTGGTGACGTCGGCGATGTTCCGCACCTGGCCGGTGAGGTTGCCGGCCATGAAGTTGACGCTGTCGGTCAGGTCCTTCCACGTGCCGGCCACATCCTTCACATCCGCTTGACCGCCCAGCTTGCCTTCGGTGCCCACCTCGCGCGCCACCCGCGTCACCTCGGCGGCGAACGAGCGGAGCTGATCGACCATCGTATTGATGGTGTTCTTGAGCTCGAG